>JBAUKK010000023.1:0-5404 GCA_049577645.1 Candidatus Deferrimicrobiaceae bacterium | reverse complement strand
GAAGAGATCATCGCCGCGTACGGGTTGGAACGGCACCCGGAGGGAGGGTGGTTCCGGGAGGTGCACCGGTCTTCCCGACCGCTCGGGCAGATTCCCGGTTACCCGGGAGAGCGCACGGCGTTTACCGCGATCTACTTCCTGCTTGCCCGGGGCGATTTCTCCGCCTTTCATCGCCTGCGCAGCGAGGAAGCGTGGATCCACCTCGCGGGAGACCCGCTGGAACTGGTCCTCATGGGAAGGGAGATCCACCGGATCACGCTTGGCCCCGCAACGGGAGGCGGAGACCCGGTCGCCATCGTGCCCGCCGGGGAGCTGCAGGCGGCAAGAAGCATTGGTGAGTACACCCTGGTGGTCTGTTTCGTGGCCCCGGGGTTCGTGTTCGCGGATTTCTCGATGCCTGCGCGGGAGGAACTGCTGCGGGAGTACCCGGAACGGAATGAACTGATCCTTGCCTTCACCCGCTGACAGCGGGACACCTCGTCGCGGGGCGAACCCGGAAATCAGCCGGGGTGACGGGCCGCCTCCACGATCGCCCGGATCGCCCGCGGGTTTACGGAAGCATCGATGGAGCAGCCGTTTGCCAGGAAGAACCTGTCCTTCCCCCCGAGCTTTCTTCCTTCCGCGACGTGGTCTTTCAGAAACGGGCCGGTTCTGCGGGTGACGATCTTGTGGTCGATGCCGCCCATCACGCAACCGGTGATCCGCTCCTTCACGGAAGCAAGGGAGGGGCCCCCGGGACCGCGGTCCCACCAATTGAAGACGGCGACCGGGAAATCGAGGCAGTCGTCGAAATACAGGTCGTCCCCCTGGATGTGGGCGAAGTTCATCCTGCCGCGATCCGATACCGCATCCAGGACCCGGCGCGCAAACGGTTTTACGAAGCGCAGGAATTGCTCCCGGCTCACGAACTCCCGGGACGCCGGAACGGACAGGAAGATCCCCGCCGAACCGATGTCGAGGGACCGCAGGCAATAGGCGATCAGGTTCTCCGTGATGACGTCCAGGGCGTCTTGCACGGCGTCGGGTTCATCCTCCATCAGGGGGCCGATGTGCTCCCCGGCCAGGGCCCGCTTCAGCGTATGCCAGGGATCGAACACGGTGTCGAGAAAGTAGGCCTTTCCCTTCAACTCCGAACCGATGACCGCAAGCGCCCGGAACTGCTCCCGCCAGGGGGATCGCTCCACGTCGAAACGGGTGATCCGCCGCAGATCCTCGCCGGTATGGACGGCGTCGATCCCCTCCGGCACCGGATAGAAATAGTCGTTCATCAGCTTGAGAAAATCGAAGTCGTAGTGATGGAAACAGTCGAGCGCCAGCCGGGCGAGCCGGGCCCCTTCCCCGTGCTGCACGCCGAAGTGGTACCAGAGGGAAATCGGGGGCCGGTCCGTTTCATCTCCTCGCAGCACGCTGTCGACGAGCTCGATCTTGTTCCTGCCGGATCTCTCTTTCATTCGTTCCGTCCTTTGCCCGTGGGGCTATCGTTTCCGGACGCGGGTTCCATCTTCGATTTGGTCGCTCGGATGGGTGATCACCGTCTCCTCCTCGGAAAGCCCGGAGACGACCTGGGCGACCAGGCCGTTGCGGTGCCCGACTTCCACTGCCCGGCGCTTCGCCTTGCCGTTTCCTAGCGCAAACACGGCCCACCCGTCGCCGTACCGGAAGAGGGCGCTGGCGGGAACCTGGAGTACGTCGTCGCCTTTCCAGAGGATAAAACTCGCCTCGAGGCGGTAGCCGTCGCCCACCCGCTCCCACAGGCCGGAAGGCGAGGTGATGTCGGCGATGATGAGCACCCGCTGCTCCTCCACGCCCAGCGCGGAGATTTTGGTGAAGCCGGCAGGCTCCACGTTCCGCACCTCCCCTTCCAGCGGAGCGTCTCCTCCCCATCGATGAAAGAGCACGGACGTCCCCGGGCGAATGCGCACCGCATCGGTGGACAATACGTCGACCTCGACTTCCAGGGCGCGGGGGTCTCCGATCTCGATCAGGGGCCTGCCCGCCTCGACTACCCCCTCGTTCTTATGGGGAATCCCCAGGACCCTCCCCTCCACGGGCGTGCGAACGGCGACGCTCCGGGTCCGGCTTCCTCCCCCCTCTCCATGGGAGTACAAAAGCCTGGTGCGTGCCGCTTCCAGGTCGTACCGGGCTCCCTCCACGGCGAACGCGGAGGAAAGACGCGCCGACCGGGCCTGCCGTGCCTCCGACTCCGTCCGTTCCAAGTCATCCCTGCTGGCGAAGCCGGACTCGCGGAGTTTCTTCGTGCGCTCGTATCTCGCCTGCGCATAATCGTCGGCGGCGGCCGCCACCCTTGCGTTTTCTTCCGCCGCGTCGAGCGCCGCCTTCGCGGCTTCCCCCATCGCCTTCGCTTCCGCCCGGCTCCGGGTATCCAGAACCGTCGGGCGCACCGGCTCCAGCCGCGCCACGACCTGGCCGCGGACGACATTATCGCCCACGTGAAGATCGATGCGGCGGACGTACCCCGTGACGGGCGCCGAAAGGACGAACCGGTCCTTCACCCTGGTCTTTCCCTCTTCCTCGACCGTGACCTGGAGCGGGCCGCGCGTGACCTTGGCTATGTCCACGGGAACGGGCCGGGGGACCAGGCCGTAGGCGACGGCCAGGACGACCGCCGCCGCGACGGCGAACAGGAGAACCCATCTGCCCCAGCGCATCGCCCTTACTCCCTTGCCTTCAGGACCGCGACGAGGTCCAGGCGGAAAAGTTTTCTGCGCATCGAGAGCGCGGAGAGGCAGGTGGAGGCAAGGACCACGGCGGCCGCGAAGGCGTAGGTGCCCGGTTCCACGACCAGGGGAACCCGGTAGAGGTCCGACTGGAGGTTCGCGGCGATGTACCCGCACATGAACCGCCCGAAAAGAAATCCGATCGGGATGGCCGCCAGCGTGAAGGCGAAGATCTCTCCGAGCAGGATGTAGGAGATCTCCCCGCGCGTGTACCCCAGCACCCGGAGACTCGCCAGTTCCCGGCTGCGCTCGGAAAGAGCGATCCGCGCGCTGTTATACACCACGCCGAAGGCGATCGTGCCGGCAAGCACCGTGTTGATGAAAGTGAATATGAGCAGGGACTCGCCCAATGTGTCGTAAAAGCTCCGGATGGCGTCCTGCCGGATGACCGTCCCCGCTACCCGGGGCATCCCCTTCAGCGTGGCGTAGACCGCGGGCCGGGATTGCTCGTCCACGGAAAGATACGCTCCTGAAATCGCGTTTCCCTCGCGCAGAAGGCGGTTCAGGGCCGAAAGCTCCATGTAGGCGGACACCCCCACGTACTGTTTCGCGAGGGAGGCCACGGGCACCTTCCTCACCGGCCGGCTCCCTTCCAGAACCTCGACGGTCAGGAGGTCTCCGGGGCGAATGCCGAGGATGCCGCCGAGATGTTCGGTCAGCACGACGCCGGAGGGAGGAATATCGACGGGATGCAACCCCATGTCCAGGACACGATGCAGTCTGCTCCCCGCTTCGATTCCCTGGATGGATGTCCGGTAGCTGCGGTGCTCGAACTTCAGGCGGGCGGGTACCGACCGGAAGGGCTCGCCGTACCATACGCCCTCGAGGCTTCCCAGCTCGTTTAGGGCTCGTCGGGACGTGGGATCGATGAAGGTCACGGCGAGATCCTCCCTCTGGGCGATTCGGAACTGGACGTCCACCATGAAGTCTAACGCGTCCTCCTGGAAATTTCCCACCATGAGAATCGCGATGGCCAGGGCGATCCCCACCACCGAGAGGAGAGACTTGACCGGTCTTCGCCCGATGTGCCGGGCGATCATGCGGGCCGGATGGGACAGGAAGCGCTTGAGTCCCAGGCGTTCGATGGCCGTCTCCCGGTACTTCTCGGGCGGTTCCGGGCGCATCGCCTGGGCGGGAGGAAGCAGGGCGGCCTTTCGCACGGATTGCAAGGTGCCGAGCAGGGAGGCGGCCGCGCTCACCAGGGCCGCCGTCAGGAAAACGGAGGGGCGCAGCACGTATTTCAGGTACGGAAACCGGTAGAACTCCATGTAGATCCCGCTTAATCCCTTCCCGAGCCATATTCCCGCCGCGGCCCCGCCGCACACCCCCGCCACGACGATTACCAGAACCAGTTTCGCGTAGTGGAAACCGATGGCTCCGTTCCCGTACCCGAACGCCTTGAGGACGGCCACCTGCTCCCGCTGGATGCCGATGAGCCGCCCGATGACGAGGTTGAGGAGGAACGCGGCCACCCCGAGAAAGATCACGGGGAACAGCGTCGCCAGCGTCCCGAGCTGACGGAACTCCTCGGAGAGGTAGCGGTGGGACACCTGGTCTTTCCGGCCGTACGCGCCCAAGCCTCCATACGGCGAGAGGAGGGTGTCCAGGCGAATGATGACATCATCGGTTACGGCGCCCGGATGGAGGGTCAGGGCGACGTCGTTGAACGCCCCTTCCATGTCGTAGGCGCTGGCCAGCGGCCGCTTTGCCATCCAGAACACGCCGTACCGCTTGTAGTCCGGGAACAGGGCGCCCGGGCTGATCTGGTAGATATGCTCGGGGGAAAGGGCGATCCCGACGATGGTCAGGTCCTTCCGCCGCCCGTTGATAACCGCCCCGAAGACGTCCCCCGGAACGAACCCGTGCGCTTCCGCGAAAGGCTCGCTTATGATCACCTCGTCGTCCCGTTCGGGGTCGACCGTTCTCCCCTTTCGAAGGTACAGCCGGTTTAAGCCCCCTCCCCCTTCGTCGGAAATCGAGGTCAGCTGACCTCTCACGGGATCGACGAAACCAGGGATGTCGAGGTTTGCCGAGGCGACGACGCGGGTCTCGACCTTGTCCACGCCCGGAATCTCCCGCACCCGCTGCGCGAGCCCTTCGGGGGCCCGCTTCAGGGAGGCGAAGACGTCGGCGAAGCGATAGTCCCGGTAATAGGTCGCCTGGGTGAGCCTGAGGGAGTCCAGCGTGCTGACGGACATGATGAACGTGGCGACACCGCTTACGATCACCAGGGCGATGGCCGCGGCCTGGCTCTTCATGCCCCACAGGTCGCGCCAAAGTTTTCTGTCGATCGCCTTCAACGCGTCACCAGTGGAGGTCCTTCGGAAGTTTCTTGTCGGGGTTGCGGTACGTTTCGGCGACGCTGCCCGAACTCAGGCGGATCACCCGATCCGCCATGCGGGCGATGTCCGCGTTGTGCGTGATGACCACCGTGGTCGTTCCCAGCTCCCGGTTGATGCGTTCCAGGGCCTCGAGCACCAGGATCCCGGTGGAGGAATCGAGGGCGCCCGTGGGCTCGTCGCACAACAGGACAGCGGGGTTCTTGGCGATCGCCCGGGCGATCGCCACGCGCTGCTGCTCCCCGCCTGACAGCTGGGCGGGGAAATGGTGGAGGCGTTCCCCCAGACCCACCATGGCAAGCGCGTCCTCGGGCTTCATCGGGTCCT
>JBAUKK010000022.1:0-8219 GCA_049577645.1 Candidatus Deferrimicrobiaceae bacterium | reverse complement strand
CCAACGTCCTCATTTTCGAGAGGATCCGGGAAGAGCTCCGGTCGAAAAAGACGGTGCGGGCCTCGATCGATGCGGGGTACGACAAGGCCTTCTGGACCGTTGTGGACTCCCACGTCACCACCCTCATCACGGCGATGATCCTTTTCCAGTTCGGGACCGGCCCGATCAAGGGATTTGCCGTGACGCTCTCGATGGGGGTGGCCATCAACCTCTTCACGGCGCTCGTCTGCACCAAGGTCGTGTTCGATTATCTCAATGCGAGGCGGCCGATGAAGGCGCTGAGCATCTGACCGGCCGCGTCGACAGGCTAAAAAAACGGGGTACAGGGGAAAACGACGACGATGCTCGAAATTATCAAGGAAACCAAGATCGATTTCATGCGGCTCAAGAAATACTCGTTCGCCTTCTCCGGGGCGGTTGTGCTGATCGGGCTGTACGCCGTCTTCCAGATCTTTACGGGCGGCGGGAACCTGGGGATCGATCTCGCGGGGGGAACCTCCCTCCAGGTACGGTTCGAGCAGCAGGTCCAGGAGGACCAGGTCCGGAAGGTCCTCACCTCCGGGGGATTCCCCGAGGCGAGCCTTCAGTCGGTCCCCGGGGAGAATATCTTCATCATCAAAGTGAGCGCCAAGGGGACCGAAGAGAGGATGGTGGGAGAAAAGGTCGAGACCATCCTCCGGCAGGGGTTTCCCTCCAACCCGCAGACCGTGGAGAGCGTCGCCGAGATCGGTCCGGCCATCGGGAAAAAGCTGAGGACGGACGCGCTCTTCGCCCTGGCGGTCTCCGCACTGGCGATCATCGTCTACCTCGCCTGGCGGTTCGAGTTCAAGTTCGGCGTGGCGGCGGCGCTGGCGACGTTTCACGACGTCATCATGCTCGTGGCGATCTTCTACCTGCTCGGCCGGGAAATGGACCTCCTCTTCATCACCGCCCTTCTCACGATCGGAGGGTATTCCCTCACCGATACCGTCGTCGTCTTCGACCGGATCCGGGAGAATATCCGCCTGCGAAAGAGAAGCACCTTCTCCGACACGATCAACCTCAGTGTGAACGAGGTCCTGAGCCGCACCGTGATTACCTCCCTCACCACGTTCATGGCGTGCATTGCGCTCCTCCTTTTCGGCGGTGTCGTCCTGAAGAATTTCTCCCTGGCGCTCGCCATCGGCATCATCATCGGGACCTATTCCTCCGTCTTCGTGGCCAGTCCGATCGTCGCGAGGTGGCGGGGCGAGAAGATGGTCCAGGTGAAAAGGTAATCTCGAAGGTTGGCCGGGCAGGCGGTGCGACAATGGACGCTCCGCGCGCCGGATGAATCGCTCGTCCGGGAAATCCGGGAAAAGGCCGGGCTGTCGGATTCCGCTTCCCGGATCCTGGTGAACCGCGGGATCTCCGCTCCCCGCGAGGCGGAAAGTTTTCTCAACGGAACGCTTGCCGATCTCTCCTCTCCCTTCCCGATGAAGGACCTCGGGAAGGCTTCCCGCCGGCTCGTGGACGCGGCGCGAACGGGGGAGCCGATCCTGGTGTACGCCGATTACGATGCGGACGGCACCACGGGTGCCGCCTGCCTGCTGCTCTTCCTGTCCGATCTGTTTCCGGGGGCGGATGTGCGAATCCACCAGAATCACCGGATCGTGGACGGATACGGACTGAAAAGGAACCATCTGGAGGCTGCCGCAAAGGCCGGAGTGAAGCTCGTCGTCACCGTGGATGGCGGCATCACCGACGGGGAGGCGGTAAGGCTGGCCACAGCGGCGGGAATGGACGTCATCGTGACGGATCACCACGTTCCCGGGGAGGCATTGCCTCCCGCATTCGCGATTCTCAACCCGAAACGGCGGGACTGCCCGTACCCCGAGAAGGATCTCGCGGGGGTGGGCGTGGTCTTCCTCCTGATGTGCGGGGTCAGGCGCCTGCTGCGGGAAGAGGGGGCGTTTTCCCCGGGGGACGAACCCGTACTGCGGAAATATCTCGATCTCGTGGCTCTCGGCACCGTGGCGGACATGGTTCCCCTGCGGGGCGACAACCGCCTGTTCGTGAAGGCCGGGCTCGAGGAGATCCGGCATCGCGCAAGGCCCGGGATTCGAGCGCTCCTTTCGGTCTCCGGGATACCGCAGGACAGCGTGAACGAGATCGACCTCGCCTTCCGCGTCGGGCCCCGCCTCAATGCGGCGGGACGAGTGGGGAATGCCATGCGCGGCTCGGCGCTTCTCGTGACGGACAGTTTCGACCGGGCCCTCCGGATGGCTGCGGAGCTTCAAGCGGACAATGCCCGGAGGCAACGCGAGGAGGGAAGGATCATGCGCGAGGCGAGCGCCGCAGTGGAGTCGGGCCCCGCGCTCTCATCCCTCTCCGCGATCGTCCTTGCCGACTCCGGCTGGCATCCGGGCGTCTTAGGCATCGTCGCATCCAAGATCGCCCAGCGGTACCACCGCCCCACGGTTCTCCTCCAGATCGAGGGGGACGAGGCGAGGGGGTCCCTTCGCAGTACGGACGGGTTTCCCCTGGTCGACGCCCTATCCGGGCTTTCGCAACTCCTGACCCGGTACGGGGGGCACATGCAGGCGGCCGGCATCGCTCTTCCCGCCGTGAATCTCCCTGCATTCCGCGAGGGGTTTGACCGGGCCGCGAGGGAGTACGCGTCGGGCCGGGACACGGTTCCCCGCGTCGAGATCGATGCGCCGGTTCGATTCGGCGAAATCTCCCCGGGTTTCATGGAGGAACTGGATCGCATGCGACCGTTCGGAATGGGAAACGAGGAGCCGGTGCTGCTCGCGCGGGACGTGCACGTAAAGAGGCATTCCCTGTTCGGGGGAGAGTTCCGGCATCTGAAAGCCGAACTCTCGGGGGACGCACGTTCCTTCGAGGCGGTGGCGTTTCACCGATCGGAGTTGCCGTCGGGACCGGGCGGCTCACTCGATATCCTGTTCACCCCCCAATGGACGGAGTTCCGGGGGAACCGTTCGATCCGACTGCGGCTGATCGACGCGCGGCTCTCCGGACTCCCGGTGGGATCCGTCACGCCGGGCCTCTGACTTCCGGTCGGGGTGGTTTCGTGATCGGCTGGGGAAAGATCCGGACCAAACTTCACGAGGCGGTCGCGGCCGATTCCGACGAGAGAAGCCTTGCCGCGGGGTTCGCCGTGGGCGTCTTCTTCAGTTTCAGCCCGCTGGTGACGCTCCATATGGTCCTGGCACTGCTCGTTGCTGTTGTCCTCCGGGTAAACAAGGTGGCCACCATGGTGGGCGTCTGGGTGAACAATCCCTATACGATGCCTTTCGTGTTCTACGGGTGTTTCCGTCTGGGGGAATGGATCCTGGGGGTGGATATCCCCCCGCCGTCATTTGAAACCTACACGCTCGAGACCGTCCTGAAGGCGGCCGTCCCCTACGCTGCTCCCCTGTTTTTAGGCACGACGATCGTGGGTCTGGCCGCGGCGGTGCTTGCTTACGTGGTTGTCTACCGCATCGCGGTCAGGATAAAATCGGCGCGACGGAAAGGGATGATATGAAGGAGGTTGCATCGTGAAGCCGTATTCCGTAAGTTTCGGTGGCATCCCGGACAAGTATTCCTCCTGGAAGAGCTCGTCGTTTGTCGTGGTCCCGTTTCCGATCGACCTGACCACGACGTATGTGTCGGGGACGCGCAACGGCCCCCGGGCCCTCATCGAGGCGTCGGGGCACATGGAGCTTTTCGACGAGGAGAACAAGATCGAACCGTACCGGGCGGGGATATTCGTGTCCACCGATATCCCGGTGCTGACCACGGGCCCGCTGGCCATGCTCAAAGAGCTGGAAAAGCGGATCAAGGCATTGATCCGGGCCGGGAAGTTCCCCGTCATCGTGGGCGGGGAGCACTCGGGAACGTGCGGAGCGGTTTCCGCCCTGAAGAAAAAACACGGAGACCTCACCGTCCTCCAGTTCGACGCGCATGCGGACCTGCGGGACAGCTACCTCGGCACGCCCTGGAACCACGCCTGCGTGGGGCGCCGCATCGTCGATTCCGGAGCGAAACTCGTCCAGGTGGGGGTGCGCAGCATCTCGGAGGAGGAGGACCGGTTTCTGCGCAGGGCGGAGAACGTCAAGACGTTCTACGCCTCGGAGGTCCGGGAAAGCCTCGCGGATGTCACCCGGGGGATCGTGAGCAGTCTCTCCGGAAACGTCTACATCTCGATCGACCTCGATGTCTTCGACCCGGGCATCATGCCTGCCGTGGGCACGCCGGAGCCCGGCGGCCTGGACTGGTTCGAGGTGATCGACATCCTGCGGGACGTGATGCGCGCGGATTGCAACATCGTCGGATTCGACATCATGGAGCTTTCCCCCATCCCCGGCATCGTCGCCCCCGATTTCCTCGCGGCGAAGCTGTGCTACCGGTTGATGGGATGGATTCTCGCCAAGAGGCAGGAGAAGTAGGGGGGTATCCCCCGTCAAAGGAGGCGTCGTCGATGTTCGTGCCGTCGAAGATATTTTTCACCAAGGGAGTCGGGCGGCACAGGGAGCAGTTGACGTCGTTCGAACTTGCCCTTCGCGACGCGGGAATAGAGAAGTACAACCTCGTCCAGGTGTCGAGCATATTTCCCCCCAAGTGTCGTATCATCAAAAAGGAAGTTGGTCTGCGGGAGTTGACCCCGGGCGAAATCGCGTTCGTTGTCATGAGCAAGTGCCAGAGCGACGAGCCCCGCCGCCTCATCGCGGCCTCGGTGGGGTGCGCCCTTCCCTCGGACCGTTCCGTGTACGGGTACCTGAGCGAGCATCACGCCTACGGGCAACCGGAAAAGGTGGCGGGCGACTACGCCGAGGACCTGGCCGCCGCCATGCTCGCCTCCACCCTCGGCATCGAGTTCGACGAGGAGAAAAGCTGGGACGAAAAAAAGGAGGTCTGGAAGATCAGCGGTAAGATCTACCGGTCGTTCAACATCACCCAGTCGGCTATCGTGAAGGACGAGTACGCCACGGTCATCGCAGCCGCCGTCCTGATGATGTGAGGGGAGCCTGATGAGGGGAGCGAGAATTCTCGGAACGGGACGGGCGCTGCCGCCCCGTGTCGTGACCAACGCCGAACTGACCACAATGATGGACACCACGGAGGAGTGGATCGTGCAGCGCACGGGAATCCGGGAACGGAGGTTCGTCGATCCGGGTACGGGCGCCTCCGACCTGGGCGTGGAGGCTGCGCGCGTGGCCATCGAGCGTGCGGGGCTCACGCCGAAGGATATCCAGTTTCTCATCTTCGCCACCCTCTCGCCCGACCTGTTCATCCCGGGCGCCGGGGTGTTCGTGCAGGAGAAGCTGGGGATGGACACGATCGGGGCGCTCGACGTCCGCACCCAGTGCACCGGGTTCCTCTACGCCCTGTCGGTGGCGGAGGTGTACGTAAAATCGGGCTTCTACGACCACATCCTCGTCATCGGGGCGGAGGTACAGAGTACCGGCCTGGACATGAGCACCGCGGGGCGGGACGTGTCCGTCATTTTCGGGGACGGCGGCGGGGCGGTGGTCGTCGGTCCTTCGGAGGCCGGGGTGGGGATCCTTTCGTCCCACCTTCACTCGGAGGGGAAGTACGCGCGAGAGCTCATGACGGAGGCGCCGGCGTCCGCCGAGAGTCCGCGGATCAGCAAGGAGATGCTCGATGCCAGGAGGCATTTCGCGTTCATGGACGGCCGGTCCGTGTTCATCCACGCGGTGCGGCGGTTCCCCGAGGTGATCCTGGAGGCGCTTTCCGCAAACGGGATGGCCATTTCGGACCTTTCGATCGTCATCCCCCACCAGGCGAACCTGAGGATCACGCAGGCGGTTGCGAAGAGCCTCGGCATCCCTCCGGAAAAGATGTTCTCCAACATCGAGAAGTACGGAAACACCACCGCCGCATCCGTGCCGATCGCCCTCGACGAGTGCGTCACGGAGGGGAGGATCCGGGCGGGGGATCTTGTCTGCCTCGCGGCGTTCGGGTCGGGGTTCACGTGGGCCTCGTCCCTGATACGCTGGTGATCAATAAAAGCACCCTGCGGTTCCGGTTCAGGGACCTCGATACGGGGGACCTGTACGGCGTGATGGCCATTGAAACGGCCTCCTTCCCATCCCCCTGGTCCCGCAAGCTCTTCGAGGAGGAGATCGGACGCAATTTTTCCGACGCCGTCGTGGTCGTCGAGGAACCGGGGGGGCAGGTGGCCGGATACGCGATCTGCTGGACCGTCGGGGAGGAGTCCCACCTGCTGAACATCGCGGTCCGGCCGGACGCACGCGGACATGGAATCGGCCGGTCTCTTCTCAAGGAGTGCCTCCGCAGGGCTGCGCATGCCGGGGCAAGGAGGATCTACCTCGAGGTGCGGCCGAGCAATCAGCAGGCGATCCGCATGTACCGGCGGGAGGGGTTTCGCTTCGTAGGCATCAGGGAAGGGTACTACACGGACACCGGGGAGGATGCGATCGTGTTTTCGCGGGAGATCGGGGAAGAGGATGCCGTTTAACCGCCCGCGGTTCGTCACGGGCAGGATCCTGCGGAACGAGGGGCGGGGGGAGATCTTTTACCGCATCGAGGCCGCGATTCCCGAACCTCTGCGGTTCGTTCCCGGCCAGTTCGCGATGGTTTCGGGGTGGCCGGGGAACGACCCGCTTCTGCCCCGTCCGCTTGCCCTGTTCCGGTCAGGAGGGACGCGGGGGCAGGGGAAGATCGAATTCGTCTATAAGGTCGTGGGGAGGGGAACCGCCCTGCTGTCGGGCCTTCACCCCGGAGAGACTCTGTCCATCACGCTTCCTCTCGGACGCGGGTTCGACCTCGTTCAGGCAGGCCGGACGTACTGGCTGGTGGGCGGCGGCGTCGGGTTTTCCTCGGTGTTTCCCGCCGCGGCAGTCCT
Organism: Candidatus Deferrimicrobiaceae bacterium; assembly: GCA_049577645.1. Taxonomy (GTDB): domain Bacteria; phylum Desulfobacterota; class Deferrimicrobia; order Deferrimicrobiales; family Deferrimicrobiaceae; genus CSP1-8. Next base: position 1,366 of record JBAUKK010000022.1, on the reverse strand, counting down.
GTCGCGGCGCCGGAACGGGTTCGAGATGTTTCTCGGCGCCCGGACGAGGGAGCATCTTCCTCCCAGGCAATGGACCCCCGGGGGAAAGACCCCGGGCAGGACGTACTTCTGCACCGAGGACGGGACCGCGGGTTACCATGGCCGCGTCACCGACGTGGTGCTGGAGCGGATGCATGCGCTCTCCCCGGAGGCGGCCTCGCGGCTGACGATCCTCGCCTGCGGGCCGAGGGAGATGCTCAAGGAAATCGCCGTCGAGGCGATGCAGCGGGGAATCACGGCGCAGGTGGCGCTGGAAAACCACATGGCGTGCGGATTCGGGGTCTGCTGGGGATGCGTCGTGACCCTGTGGGACGGCGACCGGACGGCATACCGCCGGGTCTGCCGTGAGGGCCCGGTCTTCGACGCGAAGGAGGTCGTATGGTGACCCCCGACCTCTCCGCATCCCTGGGGGGGCTGCGGGTGAAAAATCCCGTCCTGAGCGCGTCGGGGACGTTCGGATACGGCCTCGAGTTCACCCCGTTCTACGATATCTCCCGGCTGGGGGCGGTCATCGTGAAAGGGCTGTCCCTCGCGCCCACCGCGGGGAACCCGCCCGGACGAATCGTGGAGACCCCGGCGGGGATGCTCAACGCGATCGGCCTGCAAAACATCGGGGTGGAACGGTTCATCGGCGACGTGGTCCCGCGTCTTGAAGATTTCGGCGCGACGTTCGTCGCGAACATCTACGGGAAGACGGAGGAGGAGTACGAGGCGGTCGCCCGCCGTCTTTCGGAGGTCCCTTCCCTTGGGGCGATCGAGGTGAACGCCTCCTGCCCCAACGTCCGGGAGGGGGGGATGGCATTCGGGGCCACTCCGGAAGGGATCGCGGGACTCACGGCGCGGGTGCGCAGATGTACCGGGAAGCCCCTTTGGGTGAAGCTGAGTCCGAATGTGACGGACATCGCGTGCATCGCGAAGGCCGTTGAAGGGGCCGGGGCGGACGCGGTCTCCCTGATCAACACGATCGTCGGCATGGCGGTCGATCACCGGACGAGGCGCCCGGAACTGTCGAACGTGACGGGAGGGCTTTCCGGGCCCGCGATCAAGCCGGTTGCTCTGCGCATGACATGGGAAGCGGCGAAGGCCGTCAGGATCCCCGTGATCGGAATCGGCGGCATCCAGAGCGCCGCGAATGCGCTGGAATTTCTCCTCGTGGGAGCGTCGGCCGTTCAGGTCGGCACGGCAAACTTCCGGAACCCCCGGGCATGCATCGACATCCTCGAGGGGATGGAGGCGTTTTTCCGGGAAGAGAAGATCGCGAAGCTCGCCGATTACCGGGGCGGGCTCAAGGTGGAAAAAAACCCTTGAGGTTTCCCTCCGGGGGGGG
>JBAUKK010000021.1:0-8615 GCA_049577645.1 Candidatus Deferrimicrobiaceae bacterium | reverse complement strand
GGACTCCCCTATTCCCTTCTTTCCTCCGGGTTCGACATCGATACCGCGGACGACGTGGCTTCGCTGGCCCGCTGGGCCCGGACCCGCTTCCTCCCCGCCTGCCCGCGAACGCGGCGGTGGCTCACCTCCCGCGGGGACGGATGAGCTTCCGTCCCATCCCCAGGTCCACGATCTCGCTTCGCAGAACGACCTCCTTGAGCTCCTTTGCCGGAACGCTCACCTCGAATCTCCCCGTCTCCCCGCGGAGAAGCGCCCCCTCCCCCCGGAACTCCGTTTTCGGGAACACCGTCTTCTTCTGTCTGCGGCCGTCCCGGAAAACGAACTCCACGATGACCGCGACCGACCGGAGGGAGAGATCGGGGATGTCGTCCCCCCGATTGGTCACCGTTCCCCGCAGGATGAGCGCATCCCCCTCCCTCTCCTTCTCGACCTGGATCGGGAGCGAGGGATTCGGCTCCACATTCACGTTGTGCGCAACCCATCGCTGGTACACGAATGCGAGCAGGAGAACGGCGAGGAGAGCCGGTCCCGCCAGCTTGACCCACTTGCCGTACCGGTCCCACAAGGCGGCGAGATCCGGCGCTCCCGCGGAGATAGGGCGCGTGCGCTCCTTGCGCTCCGCCGGGGGAACGATCTGCTGGCAGTGGGGGCAGACGGAGACTTTCGCGGGAATCTGGATCGTGCAGGACGGGCAGGCGGTGTAATCTTCCTCTTTCGGCGATCGCGGCGGCTTGTCCGACATGCTCTCCCCCGGGGGGCCGGGCGCTACGTCCCCTCCCCTTCTCTCCTCAGGAATTCCATCAGAAGCCGTACCGGCACCCCGGTCGGACCGGGAGCATACCCCATTTTCTCCTTCTCCCTCCAGGCCACCCCGGCAATGTCCATATGGACCCAGGACGTATCCCCGGCGAACTCCTTCAGGAAATAGCCTGCCGTGATCGCGCCTCCCTCCGCCCCGCCGATGTTCTTGAGGTCGGCGATGTCGCTCTTGATCTGGTCGAAGTATTCCTCGTGAAGCGGCAGCTCCCAGGTCTTCTCCCCCGAGGCCATTGAGGCCTCGCGCATGCGGTCCAGGAGCTTCGGGTCGTTCCCCATCATCCCCATCGTGACGCTTCCCAGCGCCACCACGCACGCGCCGGTCAGCGTGGCGGCATCGAGAATGACGGCCGGCCGATACCGTTTCTTCGCGAAGGTGATGGCGTCCGCCAGAATCAGCCTCCCCTCGGCATCGGTGGAGAGCACCTCCACCGTCTTCCCCGACATCATCCGCAACACGTCGCCGGGCCGGTAGGCGGTTCCGGACGTCATGTTCTCCACGGCGGGGACGATCGCCACGATGTTCCTGCGGACCCCGAGGGCGGCCGCTGCCCGCAGCGTGGCAAGCATTCCGGCTCCTCCCGCCATGTCGTACTTCATCTTCTCCATGCCTTCCCATTTCTTTAGGGAGATTCCGCCCGTGTCGAACGTCACCCCCTTGCCGACGAGGGCCGTCCAGGGGGTCCCGGGGCGTCCGCCCCGGTACTCGGCGACGATCAGTCTCGGGGAGACATCGCTCCCCTTTCCGACCGCAAGCAGCCCCCCCATCCTCCACGCCTCGGCCTCCTTCTTTCCGTATACCTTGACGCGTACCTTCCCCCCCCCAAGCGACCGGGCCGCCCGCGCCAGCCCGTCCGGGCGAAGGTCTCCGGGCGGAGACGCAACGAGGTCCCTCCCCCAGTTGATCGCCTCCCCCAGTTTGGTCCCCTCGGCAAGTCCCCGCGCGATCGCAACCGCTCCTTCCCTGTTCCCCTCGACCACCTGGAACCGGGACACCCTTCCCTCTTTCTCGGATTTGTACCAGTCGTACTCGTATCCCGAAAGGACGGCCCCCAGGCCCAGGAACCGTGCGGCTTCCTTCGGGACGAGGCCGCCTGCGCCGGCCCCGTGGAGGACGGACGCCACCGTGGAGATTTTTTTCTTTTTCGCCAACCGAAGGACGGGGAGGGCGGACTGGCGAACGAGGTCCAGGGTGAACTTCTCCTGTTTCCCGAGCCCGACCACCAGCACGCGGGGGGCGGCTACCCCTTTCACGGGGCGGAGGTAAAGCGTCTCCCCCCACTTCCCCCCGAAATCGCCGTCGCGGATCGCCGCCGATATGGCCCCCCCGATGGCCTTGTCGACGGCACCGGTCGCGCCACCGGGGGTCGTGATCCCCTCGAAGAGATTCACGACGAGAAGGTCCGCCCGGTGCTTCCGGATATCTCCGATCACCAGTTCCGTCTTCATGGGCTTCCTCCCCTTCTCCCTGCCCTGCCACTGAACCATATTGGTGGAACGGGAGACTTGTCAAGCAGGCCGTTCTGCCGTTCGCGTTTCATCGTTATGATAATATGGACCGAATTTATTTTTCCTGGAGGCTGCCGGAATGTCCCGCCCCTTCTATACCAGCACCGATCTCAACAACTATCCCGATTTCAAGGAGTACGCGCCGGAGGCCTTCGAGGCATACAACGCCTGGTCCTCCGCCGCATTCGCGGAGGGAGCGCTCGGAAAGAAGACAAAGGAACTGATCGCTTTCGCTGTCGCCCATGCGATCCAGTGTCCGTATTGCATCGACGTCCACGCGAAAGGATCCTCCTCGGCGGGCGCGACGAGGGAAGAAATGGCCGAGGCGATCCACGTCGCGGCCGTCATCCGGGGGGGCGCGTCCCTGGTCCACGCCGTGCAGGCCTTGCAATCGCTGGAAGAAGAATAAGGAGAAGTCGATGGCATTCCCGATCGCGATCGGAGGCCGTTTTTTCGCACCCGCTTTCATCGTTCGGGAGAAGGAAGGCGTATTCGTCGCCATCGACCGGGACCGGGCGAACTGGATCTGCCTCAACAGGAGCGGGATGGAAATTTTGCACACGCTTACGGGAAAAACGGTCACGGAGGCCGCTTCCGCGTGCGTCGCCGCCGGGATCTTGCCCCCCGAAGAACCCGAGAACGCGCTGCGCAAGTTCGCCGCGGACCTTGCGAGGAAGGAGTTCCTCTCCACCGAACCCATTATCGGGGAGCTCGTCGCCCGGGCGGAGGTCCTCGGCCTCGATAAACTCCACGAGGTCTGGATCGTCACCAACTTCGCGTGCAACATGTCCTGCCGCCACTGCTACACCTACGAGAGGGTGGCCAATGACCGGAGGCGGGTGGGAAAGGACGCGTTGCTTGCCATGATGGACGAGTGCCGCCGGCTCGGCACGGAGGTGTTCTATCTGACCGGGGGGGAGCCGATGCTGCGGGAGGACCTCCTCGACCTGATCGAGGGGGCGACGCACCGTTCCCGGGCGATCCTCTTCACCAACGGCACGCTCATCACGACCGAACGGGCGAAACAGCTTTCCCGATACCGTGAGCGTCTCGTGGTCCAGGTAAGCCTGGAGGGCCCGGACGAGGAGACCAACGCGGTGCTGCGTGGCAAGGATTCGTTCGCCAGGGCCATGGATGGAATCCGCAACCTGCTTCGGGAGGGAGTCCGGGTCGGCGTGAGCTCCACCCCTACCCCGCAGACCGCATCGCGGATTCCCGACCTGACCCGTCTTCTCGCGGGGATATCGGAAGGGAGGCACGGCGTCGATTACCATCACATCATCTATGTCATGCACGCGGGCAACGCGAGGGAGGGAGATACGGCCAAACTCTCCGCCGTCGATCTCATCGATGTCGTCACGGGGTGCAAGGAGGCCATCCGGCAGGCAAGGCGGGAAGGAGGGAAAACCAGGCTCAAGATCACGAACGACAAGATCTTCGAGGCGATCGCATCCAACGGCCCCCGGAAAGACTTTTGCGGAGCCGGGTATACGATCCTGGGGATAAACGCCGACGGGATGCTGCACCCGTGCGCCACCACGATGCACGACACCTCCTTCAACCTGGGAACCCTGATCGACGAACGGGGGGATTACGTTCCCGGAGAGATCGGAAGGCTCTGGCGGGAGAGCTCGGCGGTCCAGAGGATCCGCTCGTTCACCGTCCTGCCCCGGGACGGAGGGAAGGTTACCGACCTCCGATTCTTCCACGGCGGGGGATGCTGGTACCACATGCAGGACCAGCGGGGGGACATCAAGGCGGCGCACCCCTTTTACACCGCCTATGAGTCTCTGACGGAGAAGGCGATCCTGCACGTGGCCACCAAGGACATCCCGGAAGGCGACACGGCCAGGGGGGCGAAGCGGCCGAAGATCTACTCCTCGATGGCGCGAACGCGCATCTCCTGTGCAGGGGTCCGGAAGACCGGGGACACGTCAAGGCAGGGCATCGACAACGGTTACTGCATCTGCTTCGCCTGACCGGCACTCGAGTCCCGGATTTCCCCACCCTTTTTTCGGGAAGCCGGCAAACGACCCGGCCCGCGACCGTACACTGGGCGGATCCGTATGCCCGCCCTTTCCGTTTTCATTGGGCACTTTGTTGATTTCGACAATTCCGTATGCGACAATGCGCTCGTTTTTGGGTGAAATGAATACAGGGCAAACGTCAGCTAATTCACGCCGGAAATTGTAAAAGACTTGTCAAGAGGTTGCACATTGAACCGAACATTTTTACGAAACACGATCATTCAAGCCGTCCTGTTGATGGTCTTTTGGCTGGTTCTGAGCGGTCATTACGATCTCATGCATGTCTCTTTCGGAATTTTCTCCGTAATCCTTGTGTTGCTCATCAATCATTCCATAAGAAGACATCTTTACACCCTGGGGGAACGGTCTGAGGCTCTGAAACTGAGGCACGTGAGACTCGCCTATTATGTCCCCTGGTTGCTCTGGCAGATCGTTGTTTCCAGCTTTCAGGTGGCTTACGTTGTTTTGCACCCCAAATGTCCTGTTGATCCCGCCTTGCTGCGTTTCAAGACGAGGCTTGGCAATACCAGTTCGAAAGTGATCCTCGGAAATTCCATCACGCTGACCCCGGGAACCATAACCCTGGACATCCAGCGGGACGAGTTTCTAGTCCACTCCCTGGCGGATATGTTCAGCTCGGGCATCATTGACGGAACCATGCCGGGCGAGGTTGCCAAGCTTTACGAAAGGCATCCGGGGCAGGTTGTCGGGGAAATAAAAGTGATCAAAAACGAAGCCGATTTATGATGGACAAATTCTTTCTCTACTACACCATTGTATTGGCCATCATCATCTTCCTCCCCCTTTACCGGGTTTTCAAGGGTCCCACGGTCTTTGACCGGATGCTCGGCGCCGGGGCGATAGGCACCAAAACGATGGTGCTTATCCTCGCGATCGGTTTTCTCTTCGGCAGGTTGGATATGTTTGTCGATATTACCCTGGCATATGCCGTTCTCAATTTTATCGGCACCATCGCCATCGCAAAATTTCTGGGTACCGAGAAAGAGAAAGCATGATCGGAAACATCCTGGGCATACCGGCGGTTATCGGAGGCGCGTTTTTTCTGCTGGTCGGCAGTATGGGGTTGATACGTCTCCCCGACTTCTTCAGCCGGAATCATGCCACCGGGAAAAGCGACACGCTTGGCATGATGCTCGTGATATTCGGAATGATGTTGATCGAGGGCGTAACCCTCAACAGCGCCAAGCTGTTTTTTGCCCTCATCTTTGTATTTCTCACGAATCCCTCGGGCACCCATGCCCTTGCCAACGCGGCGCTCCGCATCGGGCTCAAGCCCTGGTTCCGGGAAAACGCGGGAAAGGCGGAGTAGGCCGTGTACTGGGAAATAGAAGCACTTTTTTTCGTTTTCCTGATAATGACCGCCCTGTTTTCCCTGTACGTCAAAGACCTCCTTGTCGCAGTCGTTACCCTGACCGCCTTCAGCTTCATATCCGCCCTGATCTATACCGTCATGGGTGCCATTGACGTAGGGTTTACGGAGGCCGTTGTCGGTGCGGGTGTAACCGGAATCTTTTTTGTGGTCCTGATTTTTCAAACCTCGAGGAGGAGCAGCGATTGAAGATCGTCAACTGGTTTCTCCTGGTCTCTTTCGGCGCCTTGCTGATCCATGCCTCCATGGGGTTGCCCAACCGCGGCGACGGAGATGCCGTCATGTTCAGAGAAAAAAGCCCGGCAGGGTCTTGGGGGGCGTCGTCATACTACATTCGCAACGCGTACCGGGACGCGGAAACTCCGAACATGGTCACGGTCGTTCTGGCGGATTACCGGGGTTACGACACCCTCGGGGAGGAAACCGTGATCATGACAGCCGGGCTGATCTGTTATCTCCTGTTACGGAAGAAGAGAACCAATCGTGACGAAAAAAAACCGGTGAAAGCAGGCGCAGATGCGCAAACATAAATACAATATGATCGTCCTGACGGTAAGCGGCGCAGTTTCCCCTTTTATCATGCTTTTTGGCCTTTATGTCATATTTCACGGCCATTACAGCCCCGGGGGGGGATTTCAGGGCGGTACTCTCCTTGCCGCGGCCCTGCTGCTGATTCGCTTGGCCGCCGGTTTTGACATCGCTCAGCTTCAATTCAAGAGAATCCTGGGAACACCGTTGGGGTCGATCGGTGTTCTTGTCTACTTCGGTACCGGCTTTCTTGCCATGATTTCGGGGGGAGAGTTCTTGAACTATACATTCCTCCCCTTTGCCGGATTCACCGAAGACGGGCTTCGTTCCCTGGGCATCCTGATGGTGGAAATCGGTGTCGGCCTGGCCGTGATGGCTATTTTAGTCGCCATCTACGACGATTTGCTGGAAGGCTATCTCCATGACTGATTTCCTTTTGGGCCATTATGTCTACTGGAGCATTATCGTCCTTCTGATGATCGGCCTTTATGGAATGATGTTTAAAAATAATCTGGCGAAGAAATTGATCGGAATGATCATTTTCCAGGTTTCCATCATCATGTTTTACGTGGCTAGCGCCGTAAAGTGGTCAGCAACGGTTCCCGTACTCGATCCCGCGATAGGAGTTGCCGATGCGGCGAAGTACATCAGCCCGTTGCAGCACTGCCTGATGCTGACCGCCATCGTGGTAGGCGTAGCGACAAGCGGCGTCGCGTTCTCCCTGGCTATTCTTATCTACCGTCATTACAAAACACTGGAAGAATCGGACCTGATGGAACATATGAAGTCCTCGTGATGATGCATAACTCGCCCGCGTTGGCCCCTTTACTGTTGTTGGCGGCCGCAATCTCCATTCCCGTCTTGGCGATCAAGAAAACCAAAGTGGCCTATCCCGTGACAATGGCCGCCTCTTTTGGTTCCGTTATCATCTCCTCGTACAATATTTTCCGAGTCTTACGAAGCGGTCCGCTGACCTACCATTTCGGCGGGTGGTTCCCCCCGATCGGGATCGAATATGTGCTGGATCCCCTCTCCTCATTTGTCGCGTTGGTGGTCAATGTCATCGCCTTTTTCGTTCTCTGGCATTCGGGCGGCATACAGGAAAGGGAGATCCCGGGGAAATCGGTCCCCTACTATGCGCTGGTCCTGCTGTTCCTCTGCGGCGCAAACGGTATCATCGTCACGGGCGATCTGTTCAACCTCTATGTATTCCTGGAAATCTTCTCCCTGGCCGGTTACGGGCTGATCGGCATCGGTGAGAAACAGGCGCCGGTTGCTGCTTTCCGCTACCTGATCATGGGTACGGTGGGGGCATCGTTTTATCTGCTGGGGATCGGATTTCTCTACATCGTCACCGGTTCCCTGAACATGGCGGACGTAAGAAACATACTGCCTCATATCCATGGAAACCCTGCCGTGCCCGCCGCCCTGTCGCTGATATTCATCGGCATGGGGATCAAGATGGCCATCTTCCCCCTCCACGGCTGGTTGCCTGATGCGTATACCTACGCCCCTTCCACTTCCTCGGCGCTGGTCGCCCCCATCGGGACGAAAATTGCCGCCTACGTGTTGATTCGCATCCTGTTTTTTGTCTTCGGTGTCGAATTTGTTAGCCGGTCATTGCCGATTACGGACCTGATCGCGTGGCTTTCCGCCATCGGCATCATCTACGGTTCGGTGATGGCGATGGCCCAGAACGAGATGAAAAGAATGCTGGCCTACAGCAGCGTTGCCCAGATCGGCTATATCGGCCTGGGAATAGGACTGGCGAATCCCCTCGGGTACATAGGCGCGGTGCTCCACATTTTGAATCATGCCTTCATGAAGGGGTCTTTGTTCCTCGTTGCCGCAAACCTGAGGAAGAAAACCGGTCAATCGGACATCTCCAAGCTCGATGCCTCCTTGCGGAAGAAATTGCCCTGGACCATGGCTGCCTTTACCGTAGCCGCCCTTTCCATGATCGGCCTTCCCCCGACGGCCGGTTTTTTCAGCAAGTGGTATCTGGCCTTGGGCGCCATCGACAAGGGGAACTGGGTTTTTCTGGCGGTCATTCTCGTCAGCAGCCTGTTGAACGCCGTCTATTTCTTCCGCATCCTGGAGAAGGTTTATCTCATTCCGCCGGCGGCGGAAAAGAAGGGTGAAGAATTGCACCCGGAACCGGGAAAGGGGGGGGGGTCCCTTGTCGGCGAGGAAAACTATTCCCTCATGATGCCGGTAGTTATCATTTCCTTCTCCTTGCTGCTGATCGGTTTAGGGAACGCGACTATCGTGAAGGAGGTTATTCAACGGATCATCCCGTTGGGTATGTAACGGGTATCAGACAATGACATCTCCGGAAATCTACA
>JBAUKK010000020.1:0-3683 GCA_049577645.1 Candidatus Deferrimicrobiaceae bacterium | reverse complement strand
GGGGAATACGGGGAGCTGTTCTACGAAGAGGTGAACTCGCTTTCGATCCAGCGGGAGGACGGGAAGATCGAGCGCGTCCTCTCGGGGACCGACGCGGGAATGGGGATCCGGCTCATCTTCCGTGGGAAGACCTTCTACGCCTTCACCAACGAATGCGACGAACGGACCGTCCTCTCCCTCGCGAACGACCTCTCGCGATACGCGAACGGGGAGATGGTCCCCGCCGTCCTCCCCGCCACCCCCGACGCCGCCCGCAGGCCGTCCGCCGTTCGCATCCCCCCAGGCTCCCGGGAGGTCGGGGAAAAGGTCGCCCTCGTTTCGGGCATGGACCGCATCGCACGCGGAATCTCCCGGGAGATCCGCCAGGTCCGGGTGACCTATGGGGAGGCGGAACGGCGGATCGAGATCGCGGCGCACCCGGGAGTCTTCGCCTCGGACGCCCAGACCTTCACCCTTCTCACCGTCCAATGCGTGGCCGGGAACGGGTCCGGCCTCACCATGGGATACGAGACCGGCGGCGGGACGTGCGGGTGGGAGTTTCTGGAGGAGTTCCTCCCGGAGGAACTCGCAAGGAAGGCTGCGGGGAGGGCCGTCCGTGCCCTCTCCGCGGGGAGAATCGGTGGAGGCAGGATGCCGGTCGTGCTTTCCTCCGAGGCGGGAGGGACGATGGTCCACGAGGCGATCGGGCACGGGCTGGAGGCGGACCTCGCGCACCGGGGGATGTCGGTATACCGGGACTCGCTGGGAACCCGGGTGGCCAGCCCGCTCGTATCGATAGTCGACGACGCCACCGTGCCGGGAAAGCGGGGGTCGTTCGGAGTCGACGACGAGGGGGCAGTGGGCCAGCGAACGGTACTCGTCTCGGACGGCGTTCTGAAAGGGTTCCTCTACGACCGGCTCCATGCAATGAAGGAAGGGGTCCGGTCGACCGGGAACGGGAGGCGGGAATCGTACCGGCACAGGCCGGCGCCCCGCATGACGAACACGATCATCCTCCCGGGGGAGACGCCGCCGGAGGAAATCGTACGCTCGGTGGACCGCGGACTTCTCGTGCGCAAGATGGGGGGCGGGCAGGTAAACACCGTGACCGGCGACTTCATGTTCGAGGTGGCCGAAGGGTACCGGATCGAGAACGGACGGCAGGGCGAGGCGGTTCGCGGCGCCACCATCACCGGGAACGGACCGGAAGCCCTTTCGATGATCGACATGGTCGGGTCCGATCTCGGGTTCGGCCTGGGCACCTGCGGGAAAGAGGGACAGGGGGTCCCCGTGGGCGACGCCCAGCCGACCCTGCGCTTCGGGCCGCCGTACATCACGGTAGGATAGGAAGGAACCCGCATATGGTGGCCCGGATACTCGAAGCGCTGGCCGCCTTCGTCATTTACGTGATCTCCACGATGGGTCTGCCGGGAATCGTCCTGCTGATGGCGATCGAATCGGCGTGCATCCCCCTTCCCTCCGAGGTGATCATGCCGTTTTCCGGCTACCTCGTATTTCTGGGGGAATATTCCCTCTGGTCCGTGGGACTGGCCGGGGCCCTCGGATGCGTTGTCGGCTCCGTTCCGGCGTACTACCTGGGAATGTACGGGGGCCGGCCGCTCGTCGAGAAGTACGGGAAATACATCCTCGTTTCCCGGCATGACCTCGACATGGCGGACCGCTGGTTCGAACGGCACGGCGAGGCAACCGTCTTCTTCGCCCGCCTCCTCCCGGTCATCCGCACCTTCATCGCCTTCCCCGCGGGGGTCGCGCGGATGGACATGAAACGGTTCATCGCCTACACCTTCGCGGGATCCCTTCCCTGGTGCCTGGGACTTGCCTACATCGGGATGGTGATGGGGAAGCGGTGGGGCACCCTGCGGTATTACTTCCACAAGTTCGACCTCGTGATCGGCGCCGTGATCGTGACCGCCCTTGTCTGGTACGTCCGGCGGCACATCAAACACCGGGAGTAGCGCCGGCGAGGTGTCGCATCCCGTGATTCCGGTCATGGTCCGGTTCGATCCCGTGATGCGTTTCCCCTCACGGTGCCAGGTGCTCGCGGGGGGCTTCCTCTCCGCTACGCTCGCGACCTGCGCCCGCTCGCTGCCGGTTCCGCTCGCCGGAACGAACCCCGCCTGGCGGGGGTACCCCTCTCTCGCTCCACAGGCCGCTGCGAGGAACCCCCCGCTGCGCACCTTGGCACCATGCGATACACAAGGATTCGATGCCGCCTTGATAAAGCAGGGCGTACTTGTACATCGGGAGCCGGGCCGCCTTGCGCGGCATTCACTCAGACGAGGAAGGCGGCCTCCCGCCAGAACGCCTCTTCCCGGTCGGCCTGCCGAAAAAGAAGATCCGCCATACCGAGGAACGCCTCCGCGTTCCCCGACTCGGAGATCTCCCTGAGCCTCCCCGCGATCTCCGTCCAGCCTTCTGCGACAGCGACCATTTTTACGGCCAGCCCCGACCCGGCCAAGGGAGGGAAACAGGCGGACGCCTCGTCGAGGTAACGGGCGTACATCCTCCGGAAAAAGCCCCCGCCGGTGCCGCGCTTTTCGATGACCTGGTAGCCGAAGCGGGCCGCGAAGGCGAAGTCCTCCGTCATGGCGGGCCACCGGGGGATCTCCTCCGCCATCCGGCGCATCCCGGATATGCCGGCGAAGGACCCCCCGGGCGGGGCGAGCATCTCCCGCGCATTCTTCTTGAGAGCCAGCGGGACCGCCTCCGGAACCGGACGGAGCGCGCCTTCGGGCTTGACGACGCACCAGCGGTTCTCCATCGGATACGGAGGTACGGAGGATGAGCGCGATCTCGTAAGCGACGCAACGGAAAGCTTCTGGGGTTCCTCCCGCTCCGAATCGGACAGGAGCGCATGCCCTTCCTCGTCGTCGAACCCGAACAGGACGATCCGGTGGCCTGCGAAGTGCGTCCTTGTGTCGAAATACTCGAGGTAGGCGAGATCGGTGCTGATCAGAACGGGATGTCCGGAAAGGACCGCCGCCCGGGCCTTCTCCCACCCGGCGTCGCCGTCCTCCTCTTCCCGCTCGGGGAACGGGATCGCAAGAGCGTCGCACAGTTCCCGCTCCATCTCCATGATCCGGCCGTGAAACGCGACGAAGGGAGAAACCGGATGCCCGGGCACATACAGAAAACCCGCGCCCGAACCCAGCCCGAAGCACATCGGCTCCGAGAGGTCGATCCCCCGGAAGGCGAGGAGGTTCCGCATGGCGGCGGATCCGCAGTGATCCCCGGGCCGGTGGACAAAATCCGGAACGGTATACCGCATTCTTTCCCCTTCCTTGAAGCCGCTGTACTATTACATAGCAGAAAACCGCCGGAGGGCCCTTGGAAAACCGTTTTCTCGGCATCCTCGCCGAAGTCGAAAAAGCCCGGAAGGGACTGGCGCTCTACGCCCTTCTCGTGATCGGCATTTCCGCGGCCTCCTTCGCGTTCTCGGAATCCATTCTCCTGTTCCTGGTGCGGCTCCTCAACCGGAAGCTCGTCGCCTACAACCCGTCGGAGGGGTTCTTCGCCCTCCTCTCGATCGCGCTGTACTGCGGCCTCGCGTTGTCGCTGCCGGTCGGGGCCTGGATGCTGTGGCGGGGGACATTCGTCCCCCGTCTGCCGGCGTGGAAACGATGGGGGTGGGTCGTCATCGGGACGGCGACCGGTCTTTTTTTCCTCGGCATGCTGCTGGGATA
>JBAUKK010000019.1:0-9478 GCA_049577645.1 Candidatus Deferrimicrobiaceae bacterium | reverse complement strand
GGGCAGATCCGCGGCAAGGGCGCGGGCGGGTTGCGCGGGATGGGCATGATGCTCGGCGGGCTTGGGCCCTCGTTCCGGATCCTGCGCCGGCGGCGCCCCGATTTCGTGTTCGGCGTGGGGGGGTATGCCTCCGTCCCCGTGTCGCTGGCGGCGGCAGCCTCGAGGGTTCCGCTGTTCCTGCAGGAGCAGAACGCGGTCCCCGGCCGGTCGAACCGGATGCTCGCGAGGATGGCAAGGCGCGTGTACGCGGGGTTTGCGGGGGCGACGCCCTATTTCCCGCGGGGCCGCGCGGTAGTTTACGGGAACCCCGTCCGGCGGGAGATCGTGAAGGCGGCCGCGCGGTCGCTCGGCGAAATCCTCCCTCCGCCGCCGTTCACCGTCCTGGCGATGGGGGGGTCGCAGGGGGCCCGGGCGATCAACGCGATCGTGCTCGGCATGGGGCGGGCCGCGAAGAACAGGGGAGGAACAATGCGGTTTCTCCTGCAGACCGGGGAAAAGGAATTCGCCGCCGTGGAGGATACGGTGCGACGGGAGGGACTTCCCATCGAGCCGTTTCCCTTTGCGGAGCGGATCGGGGACGCGTTCGCCCGCTGCCACGCGGTGCTGATGCGCGCCGGCGCCCTCTCCCTCGCGGAGGCGGCGCTTTTCGGCCGGCCGTGCGTCCTGATTCCGTACCCCTTCGCCGCCGACCGCCACCAGGAAAAAAACGCCGAGGAGTTCTGCGCGGCAGGCGGCGGGATCTGGATCCGGCAGGAGGAGGCGTCGGCGGAGACGGTGGGGAAGGCGTTTTCCCTGTGGGCGGAAGAGCCCGGCAGGAGGAAAACGGCGGAGGAGGGAGCGCAGGCGTTCTCCCGGCCGGACGCGGCCGGGCAGATCATGCGGTCGGCGTTGCGCGAGATCGGGAGGGGAGCGGACGAGGGTGTATAGAAAAGGGCTGGAAATCCACTTCGTCGGGATCGGCGGGATCGGGATGAGCGGAATCGCGGAGTTGCTCCTGAACCTCGGCTACCGGGTCACCGGATCGGACCTGCGGCTCTCCGACACCACGGAACGGCTGGAGGCTGCCGGCGCGAAGATCCGGTCCGGGCACGGCGCCGCCAACATACCGGAAGACGCCCGCGTGGTGGTGGTTTCCTCGGCCATCCGGCCGGACAACGAGGAAGTGGTCGAGGCGCACCGCAGGAAGATCCCGGTCATCCCCCGGGCGGAGATGCTCGCCGAGCTGATGCGGATGAAATACGGCATCGCCATCGCGGGAACGCACGGGAAGACGACCACCACTTCGATGGTGGCCACCGTTCTCGCGGCGGCGGGGTGGGACCCGACCGCCGTCGTGGGGGGGAAACTCAACAGCCTCGGATCCAACGCCAAGCTCGGCTCCGGGGATTTCCTGGTGGCGGAGGCCGACGAGAGCGACGGGTCGTTCGTGAAGCTGTCTCCCACCGTGGCGGTGGTGACCAACATCGATCCCGAGCATCTCGACTACTACTCGGGCATCGGGCAGATCAAGGAGACGTTCCTGCACTTTCTCAACAAGGTGCCCTTTTACGGGTTCGCCGTCTTATGCGTGGATCACCCCAACGTCCTGGAACTGATCCCCTCCCTGCAGAAGACCTACGTCACCTACGGATTCTCCCACCAGGCGGATTACCGGGCGGACGGAGTCGTGCCCGAGGGGATGGTGAACCGGTTCCGGGTGATCCGGCGCGGGGAGATTCTCGGGGACATTTCGCTTACCGCGCCCGGCCGGCACAACGTGAGCAACGCGCTCGCGGCGGTGACGGTGGCCTCGGAGCTGGGGATTCCCGTAGGCAAGATCCGGGAGGGGCTGGCCGACTACCGGGGGGTTCACCGTCGATTCGAGGTCAAGGGGGAGCGGGACGGCGTGACGGTCGTGGACGATTACGGGCATCACCCCGCCGAGGTCCTCGCCACGCTCGCCGCGGCCCGGGAAGTGTGGCCGGACCGACGCATCGTGGTCGGCTTCCAGCCGCACCGGTACTCCCGGACGAACGCCCTCTTCCAGGAGTTCGTCTCGGCGTTCCACGACGCGGACCTGCTCCTGGTGTTCGATGTCTACCCGGCGGGGGAGGAGCCGGTCCCGGGGGCTTCGGGGGAGCGACTCTGCGAGGCGATACGGGACCACGGCCACAAGGCGGTTTTTTATGCGGGGAAAGCCACGGAAGCCGCGGCGGACGTTCTGTCCCGCCTGCATCCCGGCGACATCTTTCTGGCCATGGGGGCCGGAGATGTCTGGAAACTGGCGGATGACGTCGTATCCCGTTGATGTCCCGGGGGGAAACAGCCGGCCGGGAGGGACGATGAGCAGTATCGAGGAGGCGAGCGGCGCCAGGATGCGAAACTTTACCACGATGGGAATCGGGGGGGCTGCCGACCGACTGGTCTTCCCCCGGTCGGTCCGCGAGATACAGGAGGTCCTCGCCTCCGAGCGGGCCGCGGGCCGGGAGGTGAAGGTGCTTGGCGCGGGCAGCAACCTCCTCGTGTCGGATGACGGCGTTCGGGAGACGGTCGTCTGCCTCAAGAAGAACATGGGAAAGGTTTTCTTCGGTCCCCCGGGGGGCGTGGTCGCCGACGCCGGCGTGATGCTTCCGAGGTTCGTGGTCCTGTGCGCCCTGTCCGACTGTATCGGGATCGAAGAGCTGTGCGGGATCCCGGGCACGATAGGCGGAAGCCTTACGATGAACGCCGGAGCATTTGGGCGGTCCATCGGGGAGGTCGTCGAGTGGGTCGAGATCGTGGATGCCGCGGGGGCGCTTCACCGCGTTCCGGGGAAGGAGATCCGCTTCTCCTACCGGACGGCGGAGTACCCCATGACGGGGATCATCGTCCGGGCGGGGTTCCGCCTTCGTCCCGGGCGTTCCGAGGACTCGTTTTCCCGCATGAAGGCGCTGAACGAGAGGCGTCGGGCCAACCAGCCCTGGGGCGAGCGGACGTTCGGCTCCACGTTCCGGAATCCCCCCGGCGGGGAGAGGGCGGCGGTCCTGCTGGAGCGGGCGGGGATGAAAGGCGCCCGGGAAGGGGACGCGGCGTATTCGGAGAAGCACGCCAACTTCATGGTCAACCGGGGGGGGGCGACCGCGTCCCAGGTCCTCCGGCTCATCGCGCGGGGGAGGGAGGCGGTTCGTTCCCTGGCGGGGGTCACCCTGGCGACCGAGGTGAAGATGTGGGGGATTGCCTATGAGTGAAAAGGGGCGGTTCCGGGAAAAGACGGTGGGGGTGTTTCTCGGCGGGGAGTCCTCGGAGCGTGAGGTGTCTCTCCGGACGGGGTTCGCGACCGCGGAGGCGCTGCGGAAAAGGAAATACGCGGTGGTGGAGGTCGACATCCGGGGAGACTGGCTCCGGGCGATCCGGGAGGCGAAGATCGACGTGGCTTTTATCGCTCTCCACGGCCGGCTGGGGGAGGACGGATGCATCCAGGGCGCCCTGGAGCTTGCCCGCGTGCCGTATACCGGGTCGGGCGTCGCCGCCTCCGCCGTCTCGATGAGCAAGGTGCTGGCCAAACGGGTCGTCGCCGCCGCCGGGGTCCCCTGCGCGCCCGACGCCGTGTTCCAGGGGGATGCGCTTGTCTCTCCGGCTCCGCCGGCGTTCGGTTTTCCCCTCGTTGTGAAGCCGGACCGGGAAGGGTCCACGGTGGGAATCAGCGTGGTCCGTGACATCGAGGGATGGAGCGGGGCTCTGGCCGAGGCGGGGAAACACGACAGCCGGGTGCTGGTCGAGGGGTACGTGCCGGGGAGGGAGATTACGGTGGGGATCGTCAACGGGAGGGTCCTCCCCGCGATCGAAATCGTTCCGAAGTCGGGCTCCGGATTCTACGACTACCGATCCAAGTATACCGCCGGGCAGACGGAGTACGTGATCCCCGTCCCGATGGACCGGGACATTCTCGTGCGGGCGGCGGAGTACACCCGTGCGGCGGCCGACGCCTTGTCGCTGCGCGGGGCGGCAAGGGTCGATTACCGGGTCGACCCGGCGGGGAACCTCTTCTTCCTGGAGGCGAACACGATCCCGGGAATGACGGAGACGAGCCTCCTGCCGAAGGCGGCCCGATTCGACGGGGTCTCCTTCGAGGACCTCGTCGAGGAGATTCTCGATGACGCGGGGTTGTACAAGTAGATGATCGAGTACAAGGCATACCACAAGAAGTCGCTCGGGAAGCGGAAGCGGCTTCACGCCGCGCAGAAGAAAAAGAAGAAAAAGGGGGCGAGCCGCGGCCGGGTCCCTGTCCGGCAGTGGCTTCCGGTGGCCGCCGCGCTGTTGGTCCTTCTTCTCGTGGGGTCGGCGGGGGCGGCCGTCTACTCCTGGCTGGGGCGGTCCGCCATCTTCTCGGTGCGGGTTGTCGACATGAACCCCTGCGAACATGTGTCGGGAGACGAGATCTCGGGGACCCTCAAGGGGGTCGCCGGGGGGAACATCTGGTCGCTCTCCAAGGAGGAGATCGGCAAGCGGCTTCTGTCCCATCCGTACGTGAGGGAGGTTGTCGTCCGGAAGTCGTTCCCGGACATGCTCGTGCTGCATATCGAGGAGCGGGAACCGGTCGCGATGATCAACCTGGACGCCCTCTACTACGTGGACGACCAGGGGAACATATTCAAGCGACTGACCGCGTACGACGCGAAGGACAAACCGATCCTCACCGGATTTTCCCGTGACGACCTGGCGGCGAAGGACCCGCTGACGATCCGGAACCTGAAGAAAACGATCGACCTCCTGCGGCACGCGGAATCGGGTTCCTTGAGCCGGAACATTTCGGAGGTCCACTTCGACGCGCAGGACGGGTATACGCTGGTGACCCGGGATTTCGGCCTTCAGCTCAAGATCGGCCTGATGGACTTCGGCGAGGCGATGCGGCGGGTGGAGGAGGCGCTGCCGAAACTGGCGAGTCTGGGGAAGGATAAAGGAGTCGTGGACCTGAAAACGGCAGGCCGCATCTTCGTGCGGTCGGGGGAATAAATGGACGCGTCGGGCGGACAGGTGATCACCGGGCTGGATGTCGGATCGAGCAAGGTCGCGACGGTCATCGCGAGGAATACCCCCGAGGGGCTGGAGATCCTCGGCATGGGGCTCTGCCCGACGGAGGGAATGCGAAAGGGGTCCGTGGTCAACGTGGACGCGACCGTCAAGTCGATCATGAAGAGCGTCGCCGAGGCCGAGAAAATGACGGGCCTCCCGGTCAACTCCGCGCTGGTCGGCGTGTCCGGCCCGTTGATCAAGTCGTTCAACAGCCACGCGGCCGTCTCCGTGCGGAACGAGCGGGAGGTGACGGATGCCGATGTGGCGCGGGTCCTGGATCTGGCCAAGGCGGTGGAGCTTCCGGCGGACCGGGAAATCCTGCACGTGCTGACCCAGGAGTTCATCGTCGACGACATGCCGGGGATCAAGGACCCCCGCGGGATGACGGGCATCCGCCTGGACGCGCGGGTGCATGTGGTGACCGACGACCTGCCGAGCACGCGCAACCTCGTGCGGTGCGTCGAGAAGGCGGAGATCAGCATCATCGACATCGTGCTCTCGCCGCTGGCCTCCGCGGATGCCGTACTGACCCCGGAGGAGCGGGAGGTGGGCGTGGCGCTGCTGGACTTCGGCGGCGGGACCGTCGACATGGCGCTCTTCTACGACGGCGCCCTTCGCCACACCTTCGTGCTGCCGTTGGGTGGCGGGAACATCACCGCCGACGTGGCGGTGGGCTTACGGATCCCCGCATCGGACGCGGAAACGCTTAAGGTCGCCTCGGGATGCGCCGCGATCCAGAAGGTCCGCCGGGACGAACTCGTGGAGTTGCCCGGGGTGGGCGGACGCCAGCCGAGGCCGATCCGGCGGCAATACCTGAGCGAGATCATCGAGCCCCGCGCGGAGGAGATCTTCACGCTTCTCCGGAAGGAGATCCTGCGTTCGGGGTTCGAGGAGATGCTCGGGGCAGGGGTAGTGCTCACGGGGGGCGGGTCCCGCCTGGACGGCCTGCCCGAGCTGGGAGAGCGGGTGTTTCATCTGCCGGTCCGGCGGGGCGTCCCCATCCGGATCGGGGGAATGGCGGAAGTGGTGAACAGCCCGACGTTCGCGACCGCGGTGGGGCTTACCCTCTACGGGGCGAGGCTTTCGGAAATCGGGGAAGAAAAGACGGAAGAGGAGGCCCGGGGGGGGTGGAAGGGGCGGATAAAAAGGATTCTATCGGAGTTCTTCTAATAAACGGAACGTCGGAAGGAGGAAAGCCATGTTCACTCTCGTAGAGGAAAACAAATGCCACGCGGTCATCAAGGTGTTCGGCCTCGGGGGCGGCGGCGGGAACGCCATCAACACCATGATCGAGGAGGGCTTGTCGGGCGTGGAGTTCATCTCCGCGAACACGGACGCGCAGGCCCTCGAGAAGAACCTTGCCCCCCTGAAGATCCAGATGGGAGCGAAACTGACCAAGGGGCTGGGCGCCGGCGCCAACCCCGACGTCGGACGGCAGGCGGCCCAGGAGGACCGGGATATCCTTCGCGAGTCCCTCATGGGCGCCGACATGGTGTTCATGACCCTGGGGCTGGGAGGGGGTACCGGCACGGGGGGAGGACCGGTCCTCGCGGAAGTCGCGCGGGAGGTGGGTGCGCTCACCGTCGCGGTGGTCACCCGCCCGTTCGCGTTCGAGGGAGCTACCAGGCGCAGGCAGGCGGAAATGGGCCTGAAAGAGCTTCGGAGCATCGTCGACACCATCATCGTGATCCCGAACGAGAAGCTTCTCCTGATCGCCGGGAAGGAGATGCGGTTCGTGGAGGCGTTCCGGAAGGTCGACGAAGTCCTGTACCAGGCGGTGCGCGGGATCTCCGAGCTGGTGACCAAGCCGGGGTACATCAACCTCGACTTCGCCGACGTAAAGACGATCATGTCGGGGTCCGGGGTGGCCCTGATGGGGACAGGCGCCGCCGAGGGGCAGAACCGGGCGATGGCGGCCGCGGAGAAGGCGATCTCCAGCCCCCTGCTCGAGGACGTGGCCATCCGGGGCGCGCGCGGAGTCCTCTTCAACATCACGGCCGGTCCCTCCCTCTCCATGAGCGAAGTGCACGAGGCCGCCGCGCTCATCCGGGAGGAGGCGGATGAAGAAGCGAACATCATTTTCGGAACCGTGATCGACGACGCGATGGAGGAGGAGCTTAAAGTCACCGTCATCGCTACCGGGTTCGACGTGGGGGTGGCCGAGAGCATCTGGAAGGCGCCTCGCCGCGCGATCAAGCTTGTGGGACGCGAGGACCTGGAGAAACCGACCTTCCTGCGCGCCCAGGGGAAGGAACCCGAAAAGATCGACCCGCTTCCGGTGATCGAGAAGCAGGTCGAGGAAGAAAGACTGGAGGAGTTCGACATCCCGACGTTCCTTCGCCGGCGCCCCCCGGGCGTATGACGTGGGAGATCCGCCGGCTTCACGAGGAGATCCTGTCCCGCGAGGTCGGGGCGGTTCGAAAGGAGTGGGGAGGAAGGGTCCGGGTCGCCCTCGTCTACCCGAACCGGTACGAAGCGGCGATGTCGAACCTGGGGTTTCTGACCATTTACGCCCGGGTCAACGCACGGGCGGACGCCCTGTGCGAGAGGGCATTCCTGCCGAGGGAGCGGACGGGAAAAGCCTTCCGCCGCGGGGACAAGCGGCCGATGCCGCGTGGGGAGCCTGCCGGCCGCGGGCTCCCTCTCACCACGCTGGAGAGCAGCCGACCGCTCTCCGATTTTGACGTCGTAGCGTTATCTCTATCGTACGAGAACGACCTTCTTAACCTCCCCGGCCTGCTTTCGGCCGGGGGGGTCCCCCCTTTTCGGGCCGACCGGGCCGCCGAAAAACCCTCCCGGCTAAAGGGACGCCCGCTGGTCCTGGCGGGAGGATTCGCGGCGTCGCTCTCCCCCGAACCGGCGGGAACCGTTGCGGACGCCGTGGTGGTCGGAGACGGAGAGCGGGCGATCGGGTCGATCCTCGACCTGGGTCCCCCCCGGCCTTCCGACGAAGGATACCGCAAGGCCCTTGCCGCGATCCCCGGCGTCTACGTGCCGGACGGGTACGTTCCCGGGTACGGCGCCCCGGAAGGGAGGGGGCTTGTGCCTCCGGGGCGGCTTGCGGGCATTACGCCCCGTCCCGGATTCCCGGAACGGGTCGTCCGGGAGACGCTTCCCCTCGACCGGTTCCCCCCCGTTCTCCCCGTCCTGGCCGAGGACGCAGAGCTGGGGAGAATGATGCTGGTGGAGACGTCGCGCGGCTGCCCCAAACGGTGCGGGTTCTGCGCGGCGGCGCACGCCTGCCCGGATTTTCGCGAGGTTCCCCTGGCCCACGTGCGGGCGACGGTGGACGCTCTCTGGCCGTACCGGAAGACGGTGGGCCTGGTCGGCGCGGCGGTGCTCGACTGGAGGCACTTCCGGGCTTTTTCGCGGGAGATCCTCTCCCGGGGCGGCTCCGTCTCCCCCGCATCCGTGCGGGCGGACCTCGTCGACGAGGAGATCGCCGGGATCCTTTCGGAAAGCGGTCACAGGACCGTCGCACTGGCGCCGGAAGCAGGGAACGAGGAGCTTCGTGCGCGAATCGGAAAGCGGGTCGCAGACGATCGGTTCTTCTCGGCCGCCCGGACCCTGGTCCATGCCGGGATCGTCTCCTTCAAGCTGTATTTCCTCTGCGGGGTCCCGGGCGCCGGGGCAAGCGAGGAGGTGGAGGGCGCGGTCGACTTTCTCTCCACCTTCCGCGGTGAGGTCCTTGGCGAGGCGAAGTCGGTCGGGCGGATGGGGACGATCACCGTCGTCCTGTCCCCCTTCGTGCCCAAGCCCTTCACCCCGCTGCAGTGGTCCCCCATGGCGCGGGAGGCCGACCTGCGGCTCCGCCAGCGGGGCGTGTCCGAGGGGGTCCGGTCCCTGCGAAATGTGCGCGTTCGCGCCGATTCCCCCCGTTCCTCCCTGTTGCAGGGCTACCTCGGGCTTTCGGACCGGCGCGTCGAAGGGGTCCTCCGGCAGGCCGGGGGGGGAAGGGCAAAGCTTCCCTCCGCGGATGCGCTGTCGGAGGTCGTGTTCCGGGAGAAGGATGCGGAGGAGGTGTTTCCCTGGGACATCGTGGCGGGCGGCCTGCCCCGGGAAGCGCTGCGCGCCCGCTACGAGAGCATCACCCGGAGATGACCCGGAAGAGGACGTTTCGGGTCCTGGGGCCGTCGAACTCGCAGAGGTAGATGGACTGCCATGTTCCGAGAACCAGTTGCCCGGACTCGATGAACACCGTGACGGTGGGGCCGATCAGGCTCGCCTTTGCGTGCGCGTGCGCGTTTCCCTCGGAGTGGAGGTAGCTGCCCTTCGAGGGAATGACCGTTTCGAGGATATCGAGAAGATCCTGCTTTACGTTGGGGTCGGTGTTCTCGTTGATCGTCACCGCTGCGGTCGTATGGGGGATGAATATCTGGCACGTGCCCCGGGTGACGCCGCTTTCCCGAACGACGAGGCGGACGGTATGGGTGATGTCGATGAACTG
>JBAUKK010000018.1:0-5584 GCA_049577645.1 Candidatus Deferrimicrobiaceae bacterium | reverse complement strand
ATCATAGATCTTCTGGATCAACCGGAGTTTGCCGAAAGCGACCAGATCATCGCGGTGCCGACCTTGGTTCGCAGTCGTCCCGCTCCGATACGCAAGATCCTCGGCGACTTGTCCGAGAAGGAAAAGGTGTTCGTTGGGCTCGGTATTCGCCCGCGGGGCTGAATCTGTCCGGGGGAATCCCTGCGACTCAAAATCTGGGGGCGGATCTTGCCGCACATGACTGACGGTCCCTCCAAGACGACATCCTTCGATAACAGGGAAGGCTACCGAGCCATGGTCGAACGCACCGTTGACGGGATGGTGGTCGTCGACGACAGCGGGGTCGTGCTCTTCGCCAATCCCGCCTCCGCGGCGTTCCTGGGGAGGACCTCGGACGAACTCTTGGGCTACCAGCTAGGGTACCCGGCCGTCTCCGGGGAACCTGTCGAACTCCGCATTCCGCGTGGCGGTCAAATGTTGGTCCTCGAGATCCGGTCATCCAAAATCGTCTGGGATGGGCAGAACGCTCACCTGGCCAGCCTGCGCGACGTCACCAGACGCCAGGAGCTTGAGGATAAAAGTAACAGGAAGCACAAGATGCTGGCGCAGGTCCTGGATTCCATACCCCAGTCGGTCTTTTGGAAGGACAGGGACAGCGTTTACCTCGGCTGCAACAAGGTCTTTGCGAGAAATGCCGGATTCGCCAGCCCCGACGAGATCGTCGGAAAGAACGATTTCGACTTACCCTGGTCACATAAGGAGGCCGAAGCCTATCGCGCCGCCGACCGCGACGTCATGGAACAAGATAAGTCCAAGGTTCACATCGTGGAAACCCAGCAGCGGACGGACGGGAGTCGAGCCTGGGTAGACACGACCAAGGTTCCCTTGAAGGACGATGAGGGTCGCGTTTACGGAGTCTTGGGAGTTTACGAAGACATCACCGAAAGCAAGAAAGCGCGGGAAACGCTCACCCGCCTCGGGATGGCCGTCGACCAGGCCGGCGAAGCGGTTGTCATCACGGATACGGAAGGGAATATCGAGTACGCCAACCCCGCTTTCGGCCTGATAACGGGATATTCGGTAGAAGAATCGGTCGGCCGGAACATGCGGATCCTCAAGAGCGGGCTCCAAGATAAGATGTTCTACGAGAACCTGTGGGGAACCATCTTGGGTGGGAACGTGTGGAAGGGCCGGTTCCAAAACAGGAAGAAAGACGGCACGCTGTACGAGGAAGAGGCCATCATTTCCCCGGTCAGGGACAGACACGGGGAGATCGTCGGCTTTGTCGGCGTGAAAAGGGATACCACACGGGAAGTCTTGCTCCAGAAACAGATGCAGACCGCGCAGCGCATGGAGTCCGTAGGTCTCCTTGCGGGAGGGATCGCACACGATTTCAACAACGCGCTGACGGGGATTTTCGGTTTTGGAGAGTTGCTTCAGTCGCAGGTTGCGGGAAATGAGGATGCTCTTTCGTGCCTGAGCGAAATATTTCGGAGTGCGGACCGAGCGGCCACACTGACGCGACAGCTCCTTACCTATTCCCGGCGGCAAATCATCGAACCGATCAACATGAGCCTGAATGCCGCGATTGTGGATCTCGTGAAGTTGATCTCGAAGGTTGTTGGAGAGAATATCGAGATCCGTACATTCCTGGGGGAGAACTTACCCGTGATTCGGGCGGATGTGGGACAGATTGAGCAGGTGGTCATGAACCTGATTTTAAACTCCCGGGATGCGATGCCCAACGGTGGACAAGTTACGATAGAAACCGGGTTGATGAATCTGGATGACGGTTATGTCCGGTATCATCCGTATATGATTGTCGGTTCGTATGTGATCCTGACGGTTTCGGACACGGGGGTCGGCATGGATGCAAAGACCCAGGAACGGGTGTTCGACCCGTTCTTTACCACGAAAACCCCTGACAAGGGAACGGGGCTTGGGCTTTCCATGGTGTACGGGATCGTCAAGCAACACAAAGGGTTCATTCACCTGTACAGCGAGCCCGGGAAGGGGACGACCTTCAAGGTCTACTTGCCGCCTTCCGAGGGGGCTCCCGATGAAATCAAACCGGTCAAGACCTCCGAGATCCTCGGCGGAACGGAAACCATTCTTCTTGGCGAGGACGATGAAACGATCCGGAAGCTTGTGGCGCGGACGCTTAGGGATAACGGATACACCGTGCTGGCGACCCGCAATGGGAATGAGGCGACAAAGATTTTCCGGCAGAACCATGAAAAGATTTCCCTTGTTCTTCTGGATGTCGTCATGCCTCTGAAGGGAGGGAAAGAAGCGTACGAGTTGATGCGCGAGATAAAGCCGGGGCTCAAGGTGGTCTTCATGAGCGGGTACAGGTTCGACTCCGGGGATGAATCCTTTGTCCCGCCCGTTGGGTTGCCGTTTCTCGCGAAACCGTTCGGTCCAGGGTCTCTGGTGAGGAAAGTGCGGTCTGTGCTGGATGGGTGACGCTTTGAAGTATGCATGATGGCGAAAGAGATGACACCGGCCATCCCAATAAACATACGGAATCCGAATTCACGTCTGCGCGCGGCTTTCCCTCCGCTACGCTCGCGACCTGCGCCCTCTCGCTGCCATTCCGCTCGCCGGCATTAGTACCCTTTCGGCGGGACACTCCTGAACGTACAACTCGATATAGGAATGTCCCCCCGCTCCGAGGAACCTCCCGCATCGCCCCGGATCCCCGTCCGCATGCGTCTGCCCCTGCGGCCGCACCGTCAAGTGGGCGGTCGCGGCGGACCGGACGCAGGAGGGGGATCCCCTGCGTCGTGCGCCGCAGTGGTCCCCCCGGTTGCGAGGACGCCGGTGACCGGGGACCCTTACCTGTCGTCGGTTCCTCCGGTAGAATCGTGGAAAGATGACGACACCTACTGCACCTTCAATGTTCGTGGAAGTGGCGGTGCCGCTACCGATCGACCACCCGTTCACCTACCGCGTCCCTTCGGGACAGGAAACGCGCGCCCGGGTCGGCGTCCGCGTGCTGGTCCCTTTCCGTCGCCGGAAGGTCACCGGGCTGATCACGGCGCTTACGGACGGCGCGTCCCTGGGAGGGCGCGAGGCCCGCGAGGTTCTCGCGTTTCTGGACGACGAGCCGTACATCTCTCCCGCCCACCTCGCGTTTCTTTCCGCCGCCGCGCGCGAGTGCCTCGCCCCCATGGGGGAGATGCTGCGGGCCGCTCTCCCCGGGGGGCTGCCGCGGCGGGAGGCTCCGTCGTCCCCGAGGACGGAAACGATCTATCACGCGGCCGACGGTTCCCCGGACGCGGCGTTGACGCCCAAACAACGCAGGGTATACACGGCCGTCCTCGAGGCGGGGGAGATCTCCGCGCCGGAACTGTCGGCGCTTGTTCCCGGTGGAGGGGATGTCGCCCGAAGGCTTGCCGGGAAGGGGGTTCTCGCCGCCTCGGTGCGGGAGAAGTCTCCCGCGCTTTCCGCGCCTCATTTTCCGGACAGTTCCGGGGCGATCGTTCCCACGCCCCACCAGGAGGCGGCCCTCGCGAAAACCGGCGTCGCCCTCGCGTCCGGCGGGTTCGCCGCCTTCGTCCTTCACGGGATCACCGGGTCGGGGAAGACCGAGGTGTACCTGAGGGCGATCGAACAGGCCCGGCTCACCGGGAGGCAGGCGGTGTACCTGGTTCCCGAGATCGCCCTCACACCGCAGCTGCTCGGCCGGGTCCGGGCCCACTTCGGGGAGGCGGCGGCGGTCCTGCACAGCGGGCTCACCCGGGCCGACCGTGCGCTCCAGTGGCGCAGGATCCGGAGAGGGGAGGCCTTCCTCAGCATCGGGGCCCGCTCCGCCGTGTTCTCGCCCTTTTCATCCCCGGGGCTGTTCATCGTCGACGAGGAGCACGATTCGGCCTACAAGCAGGAGGAGGGGATCCGCTACCAGGCGCGGGACCTTGCCGTTATGCGCGCGAGGATGGAGGAGGCCGTCGTCCTTTTGGGCTCGGCCACGCCCTCCGCGGAGGCCATCCGCCTTGCCCGGACGGGGGAAGCGACCCTTCTTTCCCTTCCGGAGCGGATCGGGGCCAGGCATCTCCCCGAAATCACCGTCGTGGACCTCAAAGGCCGGTCCGCGCGCCGGGGAGCGGACCGGTATTTCTCCCTCGCGCTCGAGGAAGCGGTCGAGGAGACGCTCTCCCGGGGAGAGAAGGTGATGCTGTTCCTCAACCGGCGCGGGTACGCCCCCGCGCTTACCTGCCTGGACTGCGGGACGACGGTCCAGTGCCCGAACTGCCAGGTGGCGCTCACCTTCCACAAGCAGGACGGGATGCTTCTGTGCCACTACTGCGGCGCGAAGCAGATCCCTCCCGAGCGGTGCGGGGCATGCGACGGGCACAAGGTGGCGCAGGTCGGGATCGGCACGGAGCGTCTGGTCGCGTGGTCCGCCAAGCGGTGGAAGGAGGCACGGGTAGCGCGACTCGACTCCGACCTCGGCAGGAAGAGGGGATCCTACGAGGAAGTGCTCTCCCGGATGCACAGCGGGGAAGTGGACATCCTCGTGGGCACGCAGATCATCGCCAAGGGGCACGACTTCCCCGAGGTGACCTTCGTAGGGGTGCTTCTCGCCGACCAGTCCCTCTCCTTCCCGGATTTCCGGTCGGCGGAGCGGACCTTCCAGATACTGACCCAGGTGGCGGGTCGCGCGGGCCGGGGGGACAAGCCCGGATCGGTGATCATCCAAGCCCTCTCGCCGGACCACGTCTGCATCCGGAAGGCGGCCGAGCACGACTTCCACGGCTTCATGGAGGCCGAACTTGCCGAGCGGGAGGCGCTTGGCTACCCGCCGTTCGGGCGGATGCTCCTGCTGCGGTTCTGGGGGCCGAAGCTCGAACGCGTGCAGTCGTCGGCCGAAGACGTGGCGGAAGCGCTTTCCCGGCCGCTTTCGGAGGCCGGGATCCGGATACTGGGCCCCGCTCCGTCTCCCATCGCGTTCGTCAAGAAAAAGTACCGGTACCAGATCCTCCTGAAGATGCCTCCGCGGTTCCCGGTGGGCGATTTCTTTCCGGAACTCCTTCGTCCCCTGCGCGACATCGCGAAGAAGGCCGGCGTCCGGATGGAGGCAGACGTCGATCCCTACAACCTCATGGTCTGACCTAAGAACAGGGACGTTCCTAAGAACTCTTTCTCCCGTGCACGCCGGTGCCTGGGGACCCTGGCTCGCCGGCCTCCAGAGATCCATTCCCTCAGATCCCGGCATTCGAGGGCCGCTGCATCCGCGCCGGCGTCGTTGCCCTCCCTCTCCGTACCACCGTGGGTGCGCCTCGGCAGGGCGCCTTGCCGGATGCGGCGCATCGACCCTCTCGATGCACGGCCTCTTCCGGAACGGAACTCTGAAGGCCGGGGGGCGTTCCGTTACGCTCGACGCAAGTTCTTCCTTAGCGAAACAGGCCGCTCTGCGGAACCCCCCCCCCCCGCATCGACCCGGGTCCCAGGTTGCCGGCGAGCAGCCGTGCGGGTGCATCGCACGCCGAGCCACAACGGAGCCCCCCTCCGACGAAGTCCCCCGGAGCAGCGGTATGCCGCTGCGGATGGGGGAGGCTGCGGAGCGAGACCCGCCCCGCCCACTCCGGACTACCCGATCTTC
>JBAUKK010000017.1:0-2069 GCA_049577645.1 Candidatus Deferrimicrobiaceae bacterium | reverse complement strand
ATCCGGGGGACTCCGTCGGCGCAAATGTCGGCATGGGCTTCGCGTTGAACGAGAAGACCTCGATGAGCATCGGCTACGATCACAGCGTCCTCGCCAGGAACGAGCAGGACGGAGAAAGGCTGGGGAGTTCCAAAACCACCCACGTGGGGAGCCTCCTCTTGGGGATTTCCTACAAGCTGGGGGGAAAAACCAGCATCAGCGTCTCGCTCGGGGTGGGAGTCACGGAGGCTGCGCCGGACGTGGATTTGACGTTTCGGATGCCGTTCAGCTTTTGATTCCCGTGCGGGAGCGTCCCTTTGGCCTACCGGAGGGATTGAATCAGCTGTTGATTCAGCGTGTTCGCCTGGTGGATTTCCTTGTAGAGGCCAAGGACGGAGATGGTCGCGTTGATCTTGTTGATGTTTTGGATGACCTGCTGGTCCATGCTGTTTTGAATGACGTTGAAGAACCCGGACTGGAATGGGCCGGGGTCGGCCGGAAGGAAGGTGTTTCCGGAGCCGTTCTGAGTCAGTGTCACCCCCGGGTACGGCGTATTGGCGGCTTGCAGGATGCCGTTTATGTAAACGGCTTGTTCAATGCCGAACGAAACCTCCAGCCCCTCTCCGTTCACGTATCCGCCGCGCATCCCGTGGATTTCCTGATCGCTGGCAACTTCCCATTCCCGGATATCGTCGGGGCCGTCCGCCAGGGCGGGGTGATTCGCGAGTAACGCGATCCCCATCGCCAGGGCGATACTCAAGGTTTTAAGCCACGGGATTCTCATAACCCGGCCCTTCCCGGTGCCAGCAGTGTGATGTTCGCCAGGTCGCTGGCGGTAAGCGCCATCCCGAGCGGCGCTTTCTCGTTGACTTGCCAATCCCGTTCCCGGTTGAAGTGGTTTGACGCCACGTTTTTATTGGACCGGATCAGGAACAGCAGGCCGTTCCACATGGCGTCGAACTCGGCGCGCGCGATAACCTTTGCGCCCAAGGACGGGTCTCCCACCAGCACCTCGGTTTTCGTGACCCCCTTGACCACTACAAAATGATGGTATCCCTTCATGTTCAGGAGGGTAATGGCCGGAATCCCGACGGCCGCAAGCTGGTCGAGGGATGCCTTGTAGCCGGCGGCGGAATAACCGCGGTCATCGAGGAATTCCTTCATGTCGAGCATCGAGAAGCCGACCTGGCGGATCTTCTGCTGGTCGCCGACGTCGAACATCTTGTCGAACACTTCCTGTTCCGTGACGGGGTCCTCGTAATGATAGGTCAGCAGGGTGGCAAGCGCCGCGGATCCGCAGCTGAAATCGTATTTCTGCCGGACCGTCTTGCGGAAGCGGGCCTCTTTCATGCTCTTGACGCTTATGAAGATCCCCCCGCCCGATGCGCCGGGCACCAGCACCGATCCTGCCTGCACCAGCGAGGGCGCGGCCAGCAGGGCAAGGCCCAAGAGGGTGTGGGTCATTGAAAGAAAGAGTTTCATGGCGCCCCTTACTTCACCGTGACATCGACGATCGTGGTGTCCTGGATGAGGACCTGGTTCCCCGAGTTCTGGATTACCGTGGCGAATCCGCTCATGTTCGAAAAGGCGTTCCCGGTGATGGAATTTTCGCCGTTGTTGGTGGTCCCGATCAATGCATTCTGTCCGAGATAGCCGTTTTGGTCCGAGTTGACCAGGTGGATGTCCACTTCA
The DNA here is from genome assembly GCA_049577645.1 of Candidatus Deferrimicrobiaceae bacterium. Taxonomy (GTDB): domain Bacteria; phylum Desulfobacterota; class Deferrimicrobia; order Deferrimicrobiales; family Deferrimicrobiaceae; genus CSP1-8. Next base: position 398 of record JBAUKK010000017.1, on the reverse strand, counting down.
TCTATCTGTATGGCCGCCTGCCCGCTTTCCTCCCCCAGTTCCGTGCTGGAGAGGGGATTCCCGAAACCGGTAACGGACCACTCGTCCGCCGGCGCGACCGGGGGACTGCCGGCCGGCCCCGCCCAGGAATAGTGGCCCATCGACAAGCCCATGAAAACGACAAGTGCGGCCACCGTATATTTTATGAGGTGTCGCATTGCTTCTCCTCCCTACTCAAGCGGTGTTTACGAAAACGGAGAATGCCCGGTGGCGGGCACGATACCCGCCACCGGGCCGGAACGAACTTCCTACTGGATCGTACCCACTGCAGCATTCACGTTAACGGACTGCTGCACGGAGGACTGCGTGCCCGAGTTCTGGTTGATGGCCGCAATCCCGCTAGAAGTCATGTTGTCAAC
>JBAUKK010000016.1:0-4814 GCA_049577645.1 Candidatus Deferrimicrobiaceae bacterium | reverse complement strand
GGAGTTTCAACCGGTTCTCGTTGTCCACCCCCGGGGGAATCTTGATCTTGAGCGGCCTCTTTTCCTGGACGGTCCCGTTCCCTGCGCAGGCGGGGCAATGCTCCTTGATCACCTCGCCCGTGCCGCGGCATCTCCCGCACGTCCGGGAGAGCGAGAAAAACCCCTGCTGGACGGTCACCTGCCCCCGGCCGTTGCATCCGCCGCACCTTTCGGGGCGGGTCCCCTTCTTCGCTCCCGCCCCGCCGCATTCCCGGCAGGATCCCGTCCGGGGAACGACGACCTCCTTCTCCGCTCCGAAAACCGCCTCATCGAAGGTAACGGTGAGGTTGTACCTGAGGTCCGCCCCCCTGCGCGGCCGATCGCGGAATCCGCCGAAAACGGACCCGAACCCGAAAAACTCGTTGAGTATGTCCTCCACGCCCCCGAAGCCGAATCCGCCGGGCCCCTCGAACCCCTGGCCGGCCGGCGCCGTGTGGCCGTACAGGTCGTACTGCTCCCGCCTTTGCGGGTCTGAGAGGACGGAGTAGGCCTCGTTGGCCTCCTTGAAACGATCCTCGGCCTCCTTATTGCCCGGATTCCGGTCGGGATGGTATTCGAGGGCGAGCCTCCGGTAGGCCTTCTTCAACTCCTCGAGCGTGCAGTTCCTCTGCACCCCGAGCACTTCGTAGAAATCACGCCTCGCCATCGGCGCTCTCCTGCCCGGTGCCTCCGCCCGGTTCGGTCTCCGGCGCTCCCTGTGCGACGGTCACCTGTGCCGGCCGGAGAAGCCGGCCGTTTAAAAGATACCCCTTGCAACTCTCCGCAAGCACCGTTCCCTCGGGTTTTCCCTCCCCCGCGGTCCTGGCGATCGCCTCGTGCAGGTTCGGGTCAAACGGTTTCCCGACGGAGGATAACTGCTCCAGACCGAACTTCCTCAGTTCGCCAAGGGCCTGTTCGTACGTCATCTGCACACCGGACAGGAGGACTTCCGCGTTCTCGATGGTCCGGGATTGGGAGATCGCACGCTCCAGGTTGTCCAGAAAGGGCAAAATCGCAAGGAGAATCCGCTCGTTGCCGAAGGAGACGATCGCCTCCTGCTCCCTGGCTATCCGCTTGCGATAGTTGTCGAACTCCGCTGCCAGGTAGGCCAGCTGGCTCTTCACCCGGACGAGCTCGTCCTCCTCCTGTTCGGCAAACTCCTGCCGATCCTCCGGCTCCTCCCGTTCCGGGAGGAGTTCTCCGGTGTGCTCCCCATCTTCCTGCGCGGGACCCTTTTCCTTATCCCTCATGATTGTTCTCTCTCCTTCGGGTGACCTTTTCGTTCTCGCCTGTCCGATTGCGGGAGATCGGGCGCGTTACCGGTGCTCCAGGATAGAGTTCAGAACGCGGGCCGTATATTCCACAAGGGGGATGACCCGCGAATAATCCATGCGGATTGGGCCGATGAGCCCGATGCTTCCCATCGCGGTTTCCCCCTGGTGATAGCCGGAAGAAACGACCGAGATGTCGGGCAGCCCCTCCACCGTGTTCTCCGAGCCGATGGAAACCTGGATCGCGTCGCTCTCCAGCGCGGCGTCGAGAAGCCGCAGGATGACGCTCTTCTCCTCGAACGCATGAAGGATCCGCTTGAGCTTCTGAACGTCCTCGACGAACTCCGGCTGTTCGAGGATGTTGGCCCTGCCCTCGATGTAGACCTCCCCGGGAAGGGATTCGGCGAGCGCCTTGGAACCGAGCAGAAGGGCCTTGTGCATCAGGCTGTCATAGCGCGCCTTCTCCTGCCGCATCTCGTTCAATATTTTCACGCGAAGCTGGGGAAGGGTGAGCCCCACCGCCATGTCGTTCAGGTAGGCATTGACCTTTTCCAGATCGTATGTCGTGACGTCGGGCTCGTCCTCGATAAGGCGATGCTGGACCCAGCCGCCCTGGAGCACGGCAACCAGCAGGATCCGGTCGGTCGATACACGGAGCAGGCTCAGCGACCGGAGCGCCTGGTGCGAAGACCGGGAGACGACGACCACGCAGGCCTGCCGGGAAAGGGTCGAAAGGAGACGGCTCGCATGCCGCACCACTTCGTCCGCGCCGGCGATCCCCTCCTCCGCCACCTTCCGGAGCAGATCGCGCTCGGACCGGACCAACTGCCGCCTGGCCAGCAGGTAGTTGACGTAGTACCGGAAACCCGCGCCGGTGGGGATGCGACCCGCGGACGTATGGGGCTGACACAGGAACCCTATCTCCTCCAGGTCCGCCATGATGTTCCGGATCGTGGCAGGCGAGAGGGCCTGACGCATCTTCTTGGATATGGTGCGAGAGCCGACGGGCTCCGCCGTTTCGATGTAACCCTCGACGACGAGGCGAAGCACCCGGGCCCCGCGGTCGTCCAGCACCGCCGTCACGCTTCCCTTCCTAGGGAAAGAATTAGCACTCGCCCAAGCAGAGTGCCAAATCCCAATGTATCAAGCATGTGCGACCGGTGTCAAGACGCGGCACCACTTGACAGGCATCCCGGCGGATCCCCCGGATGTCCCGCCCCGGCCTACCTTTCGTCCAGGCGGGACATCCCCTTTTCCCGCGCATAGCCCCGAGCTTCCTCCCACTCGGCGTGCGCGGTGCGCCGGCCGATTTCCGGATACTCGAGCGCACGTCCGCACGGACGATACTGGTTCATCAGATTCAGGTAGGTCTCCTTTCCGATTTCGTCTGCGAGGAAGTCGATCACCTGGCGGGTGGTCGAGGCATCCCCGGGCATGACGAGGTGGCGGACGAGCAGTCCCCGCCGGGCGTTCCCCCCGCGGTCGAGAACAAGAGGGCCCACCTGACGGTCCATTTCCCGCAACGCGGCCTGCACCACCTTTGGGTAATCCCGGGCGTTGCCGTACCGGTCCGACGGTTCCGCGCCGAGAAATTTGACATCGGGCATATACATGGCGACCACCCCCTCAAGCTCCCGCAGCGTCTCGACGCTCTCGTACCCGCCGCAGTTGTACACTACCGGGATCGACAGCCCGCGCGGCACGGCAAGGGTGAGGGCCTCCAGGATCTGGGGCGTCACATGGGTGGGAGTGACCAGGTTCAGGTTGTGGCATCCCATTCGCTGGATCGAAAGAAAAATGCCGGCAAGTCGTTCGGCGGAGGCCTCGCTTCCCTCGCCCAGATGGCTGATCTCATAGTTCTGGCAGAAGACGCACCGGAGATTGCAGCCGGAGAAGAAGACGGTCCCCGAGCCGTGGATTCCCACCAGGGGGGCCTCCTCGCCGAAATGAGGACCGAAAGACGACACCGCGGCGTTCGCCCCGCCCCGGCAGACGCCCAGCTCTCCCGCTTGACGGTTCACGCGGCAAAGCCGGGGGCAGATGTCGCACTGCGAGAGCCTCGCGGTGAGCCTCTCCGCCCGTTCGGCCAACTTGCCGATGTCCGGAAAAACCGCCATCTCTTCCGCCTCCCCTCGACCCGCCGCGCGGCCGTATTATCTCTATTTTACCGGCATGCCTCCCCCCGGCAAACCCGTATTCCCGCTTTCCCATCGGACCCGTTCCTTGCGCCGCATCACTGGGAACGACGGTGCACCCCCCTCGAATCCCCGCGACAAAATGGTTTCCTCTGGGGGATAATGCTGTTACTGTCACCCGGATCGGGTTCCGTCCCAGTCTGCTCTCCGGGCGGAAAGGGGACGTCGCCGACCCGGGAAACGGAAGGATCCTGACGTAGATGGATAGAGAAACCCTGTTTTCCTTGCTGATCCTGGCCCCCCTGGGGGGGGTCATACTGGGATTCCTGCTCGGCTGGGGGCTCCGGAGATCGGCCGACGCAACGACTGCAGCGGAAACGGATCACCTCAGGAGAGCCAACCGGGAGCTCTCCCAGGAGGTGATCAAGGCACAGCAGGAACTCTCCCGGAAACGGGATATCGCCACCAAGATCCCGATGGTCGTGAAACAGCTGAGCGGAAGATTGTCGCCCGAGGCGATCCCCGCGATAGGCGTCCGGTTCGCAAGGGAATTTTTCCACGCCTCCCAGGTGGGGTACTTCGCGCCGGCGGGCAGCGGGGACCAATTCACCCTGATCGAGGGAGTCGGCTTCCCGCTTGACTGGAAAGGAAAGGTTCGTCTCGCCGCCGACGAAGGGATCCTGGCGATGTCCATCCAGACCAAGACCATCACCACGCGGGAGGATTACCTGACGTCGAGGAAAAAATGGGCTACGGGGATCCACTCTCTGGAAAAGAACGGCATATCCCCGGATTTCGTGGCCCCGGTGACGATGAACGGAAATGTCATGGGTATTCTTGTCGTTGCATCGAGCATCGTCCAAAGCCGTGACGAGATCCCCTTTGTGTCGATGATCGCGGAGCTGCTCGGAAACGCCTACAAGCACACGACAGAAATCGAGTCGGTGGAACACCGCGCATCGGTCGATCCCCTGACCAAGCTTTTCACCCGGGGTCACTTCGCACAGCAGTTCGAAATGGAGATCCGCCGCGCCAGGAATTACGCCCACCCCCTGTCGCTCTTCCTGTTGGACATCGACCATTTCAAGAACATCAACGACACGCACGGACACTCGGCGGGAGACCTCATCCTGATGAAACTGGGGCAGATCCTGCGCCAGTCCGTCCGCAGTTCCGACCTTTCGGCGCGGTTCGGGGGAGAGGAATTCGTTGTCATGATGATGTCCGCGGGCAAGGAGCAAGCGTTGAACTTCTCGGAAAATTTAAGGAAAATTGTCGAGTCCACGAAATTCATAATCCCCGGCCTGCAATCCCCGCTGAAGGTGACGATCAGCGGCGGAGTGGCAACCTACCCCACGGACGGAGATACCACTACCGACCTCCTCCGCAA
>JBAUKK010000015.1:0-6770 GCA_049577645.1 Candidatus Deferrimicrobiaceae bacterium | reverse complement strand
GAGCACGCGGGTTGCATCGGGGAGGTAGGGTTTTTCCAGCGCATAGGGGAAGGGGGTGTCGAACCCCGTGACGCGGGCGACGGGCGCCTTGAGGTGAAGGAACGACCTCTCCTGGACAAGCGCCGCCAGTTCGGCCCCGAACCCGCAGGTCCGGGGCGCTTCGTGGAGAACCACCGCCCTCCCGGTCTTCTGCACGGACCGGTCGACCGCCTCCACGTCGAGCGGCCAGAGGGTACGAAGGTCGGTGATCTCGACGCTCACCCCCTCCTTCTCCGCCTCCCCGGCGGCTCCTTCCGCCACCGGAACCATCGCCCCGTAGGTGATGAGGGATACATCCGTCCCCACCCGGACGGTGCGCGCCTTCCCCAGGGGAACATCGTACTCTCCTTCGGGAACCTCGCCTTTCGCGGTCCGGTACAACGCCTTGGGCTCGAGAAAGATCACCGGGTCCGGGCTTCGCATCGCCGAGGCGAGAAGCCCTTTCCCGTCCGCGGGAGTGGACGGCATCACCACCGTAAGCCCCGCGGTATGAACGAAGTACGCCTCCGGGCTCTGCGAGTGATACAGGCCTCCCTTGATGCCTCCTCCCGACGGGGCGCGGATGACGACCGGAGCCGGGAACTGGCCGGCGGAACGGTACCGGAACTTGGCCAGCTCGGACACGATCTGATCGAAGGCGGGGTAGATGAAATCGGCGAACTGGATCTCGGCGACGGGGCGAAGGCCGTAAAGGGCCATCCCGATGGCCATCCCCACGATACCGACCTCGGCCAGGGGGGTGTCGAGGACGCGCTCCGGCCCGAACCGCTCCCACAAGCCCTCGGTCGCCCGGAAGACGCCGCCGCTGCGGCCGATGTCCTCTCCGAGGAGGACGACCCGCGGGTTGCGCTCCATCTCGACGGAAAGGGCATCGTGGATCGCCTGGACGAGCGTCATGGTCGCCATCGCGTCATCCCTCGTCGGGCAAGAGCAGTTTTCTCTGCTCGACCAGGTGCCACGGCATCTCCGCGTACACGTCCTCCACCATGCTCTCCGGGGGCACGGGAGAAGCCCCCTCGCACGCCTTCACGGCGCGCAGGACTTCCTCTCGCGCCTCTTCCGCCAGGATCTTGGCTTCCCCCCCGTCCACGACGCCCGCCTTCCGGAGATATTCCGTGAGCCGGCGGATGGGATCCCGCTTCGCCCATTCGGCGATCTCCTCCCCGGACCGGTAGCGCGTGGGGTCGTCCGAGGTAGAGTGCGGCCCCATCCGGTAGGTGACGGCTTCGATCAGCGTCGGGCCGCCGCCTTCCCGCGCCCTGGCGAGCGCGTCCCGTGTCACCCGGTAGACCGCCAGCGGATCGTTCCCGTCCACGCGGACTCCCTCGAACCCGTAAGCGGCCGCCTTTTCCGCAATCGAGCCCGAGGCGGTCTGGAGGGAAACCGGGAGGGAGATGGCGTACTGATTGTTGCTGCAGAAGAAGACGGTAGGGGTCCGGTAGACACCGGCGAAATTCATCCCCGCGTGGAAATCACCGGTGGAGCTGCCTCCGTCGCCGAAGTAGGCAATGACCGCGATGCGGTCGCCGCACAGCTTCGCGGCGTAGGCTGCTCCCACCGCCTGCGGAAGCTGGGTCGCCACCGGGCTGGATACGGACACCACCCGTGCCGCCCGGTCGCACCAGTGGTTGGGCATCTGCCGCCCCTTCATCGCGTCCGAGGTATTGCCGAACAGCTGCCCGACGAGGGTTTCGAGGGGGTATCCCCGGAGAAGTGCGACGCCGTGGTCCCGGTAGGAGGGGAAGACCCAGTCGCCTTCCCGGAGGGCATAGCCGGAGCCGATCTCCGCCGCCTCCTGGCCGGAGGACGGGACGTAAAAGCCGATCCGCCCCGCCCGCTGGAGGAGGATCGTCTTTTCGTCCAGGGCCCGCAGGAGAAGCATTTTCCGGAAAAGAAAGAGGAGGTCCTCGCGGGAAAGAGCCGGGTCCAGCGCCGGGTCGATCGTCCCGTCGTCCCGAAGCGCCGTCAGCAACCGAAGCCCCATCGAATCCTCTCTTTCCCGGTATTCATTCCGGCGACCCCGCCCTTTATTCTACCCGTTTCCCCGGCGTCCTGCAGGACGGGCGCGACTCACTCCGCCTTCGCCCGGATATCTTGTGCTATCGTAGTTTGCCTATGGAAAAGGGGGCAACCATCTCCCTGGACAGAGCGATCTTCCTTTCCGACGCCCACCTGAGCCGGGACGATCTGCACACACGAAACTTCCTGGTCTTGGTGGAAAAGGCCGCGTCCGAAAAGATCCCCCTGTTCCTGCTGGGCGACATCTTCGACCTGTGGTTCGGGGCGCCGGGGCTTACCTTCCGGTTCCAGAAGCCCGTGATCGAGCGCCTGCGGGAATTGCGGCGCGGGGGCCTTCGCCTATATTACGTGGAGGGGAACCGGGATTTCTATCTGAAAAAACACCACGAGGGGAGCACGTTCCATGTCGTTTCCGAGGGGGAGATCGACGCCGCCATCGGACCACGGAGGGTTCTCCTGTCCCACGGCGACACCGTGAACCGGGCTGACCTCGCCTACCGGTTCTGGAAGACCCTGTCGAAAAACCGTCTGGCCTATGGCGCCCTTTCCCTCATGCCTTCTTCCCTGGTGCTGCCGGTCGCCGACCGCCTGGAGAAAAAGCTCAAGAGGACCAACCGCCGGTTCCGGGAATCGTTGCCCGAGAAGGATGTCCGTGATTTCGCCCTTCGGATGTTCGCTTCCGGCGTGGACTTCCTCATCCTCGGACACTTTCACACGGAGCGGATCACCCGGTTCGTGCAGGGGCAGGAGACCAAGACCCTCGTTCTGCTTCCTTCGTGGAAGGAGGAATGGCGGTACTTCTACCTCGCCGGGGAGGGAGAGTCCGGTTTCCGGCAATTCCGGAGCGACGAACCGCTACTTTGACCCGCCGCCCCGCGGGGTCTCCTCACGGATCGTCTTCCCCATAAGCCCGACGAAGAGAATCCCGGCAGCCGCCTCGATCGCCCCGAACGGGAGGGCGATCCGGTCCAGCCCCAAACCCACGGGTATCAACGCCCCGGCGAGCATTCCGACCAGGCCGACATTCGCGAGCCAGAACTGCGCTTCCGCCCAGCCGATGTTTTCCACCTTGGGAAGCCCGAAGAACATCGTGGGTATCAGCTTGTACCCGATGCCGTAGATGAGAAACAGGACGAACCCGATGAGCAGCATGTGGACGTGGACGAACTGGAAGTTGTCGTTTCCGAAGGCGAGCATCCCCACGCCGAGCAGCATGCCCAGGGCAAGGTAGAGGAAGGCGATGCGGATGTACCGTCGGCAGAGCCGGTTCAGCCGCTCCTGGGTTCTCCGCTCGAGGAAAGAGAGGTCCGTCGTCATGGGTCATGCCACCACCGAAAAGGAGGCCAAGGGGAGCGACGGGTCGGACACGAAGGTGACCCGGGAGCCGCAAAGCTTTTCCAACCGGAGAACCTCCTCCCGCTTCTGGTTCGCAACCGCCTCCAGCAGTGGGGGCGATACCCGGATGACAAGCTCCTTCTCCGGCTCGCGTGCAAGATCGCCGTGGACCCTCCGCAACAGCTTCACTATCGCCGCGTCAAGGGTTGGGAGAAGCCCCGTGCCGGCGCAGAGGTCGCACCCTTTTAGCATCACGTCGTAGAACGATATCTTCATCCTCTGCCGGCTGACGGCAACCAGACCGAACTTCCCCAGGCCGGAGACGTCGGTTTTCGCCTTGTCCCGTTTCAGCCCCTCCTTGAGAACCCGCTCCACCTCCTTGATGTGGTTGCGGTGTTCCATGTCGATGAAGTCCACGACGATCAAGCCTCCCATGTCCCGGATCCGGAGCTGTCGGGCCACCTCGGCGGCCGCCTCCCGGTTCGTCCGGAATGCGGTGTCCTCGATGTCCCGATCACGGGCGGATCGCCCCGAGTTGACATCGATGGACCACAACGCTTCGGTCCGGTCGATCACGATGTGGCCCCCGGACGGCAGCGGAACCTTCCGAAGGCAGGCCCGCTCGATCTGCTCCTCGAGGTTGAACCGGAAGAAGAGGGGTCGTTTCTGCCTGTAGAGCTTGAGTTTGCCTTTCTGCTTCGGGTAATAGACGTCGAAGAAATCCGACGCCTTCCGCTGGGAGTCGGGTGAATCCATCTGGACCTCGGCAAAGTCCGTGGAGTAGTTGTCCCGAAGGGCCCGCACCACGATGTCCTGCTCCTCGTAGAGCAACGCCGGCGCCTTCCGGGCGCGCGCCCCCTCCACGGTCCTGTCCCACAGCTTGGTAAGGTTCGCCAGGTCCGCCCGCAGGTCTTTCAGCGGCTGGCCCGCTCCCACCGTTCGCACGATGAACCCCAGGTGGTCGGGGTACGAGAGCTTCTCCATGTTCTTCCGGATCCGTTCCCGCTCCTTTTCCCCGGTGATCTTCTTCGAGATCCCGTACCGCTTCATCCCCAGCATCATCACCAGGTACCGCCCCGCAATGCTGATGTACGAGGTGACCGCCGCCCCCTTGATGGGCGACTCCTCCTTGGTGACCTGCACAAGGATCTCCATCCCCGGACGCAGGTGGGGGCGCTTGTCCCCCTCGTTCCACGTTTCGAGGTTCTCGATGAGGGCCCCGCCGCAGTATTCGTTCAGGGGGAGAAACCCGTGGCGCCCGCCCCCGAAATCGACGAAGGCCGCCTCGATCGCCTGGGCGACGTTGACCACCTTCGCCTTGTAGATGTTCCCCTTGAACTGTTTCCTGCGCTGGTTCTCCACCTCGAAATAGTCGAGGACGCCATCGCTGACGATGGCGACGCGGATCTCCTCGGGATGGGCCCCGTCGATGAGCATCACTTTCTTCGGCCCCGTTCCCGCGGAAACGACTTCCCCCTCCTCGTCCTCCTCCCGCTCGTCTTCCTCGTCCGGCAGGGGGGCCTCCTCGGAGGTGGTTCCTTCGGCCCCCGCGGGAGTCTCCGCTGCAGGCAAGAAAGCCTCCTCCGGGCCCGCTTCGGCGGTCAGAGACTCCTCCCCGGCGGCAGCCGGAGCCTTCTTCCCGCGACGGCGTCCCCGGCGACGGCTTCGCCTCCGGCCCTTCCGCTGCGCGCCGGACGGTTCCGCGCCCTCCCCGGGTTCCCCGGTCTCGGCCTCGGGATCCGCCTCTCCCGCGCTTTCTCCCGACGGGGACTCCCCCCGGGGGTCCTCGACATCCTGCGCCGGGGCGGTTTTCTCCTCTCCCGGGACGGCGGCCGGCTCCTGCTTCCCGCGCCCCCGTCCCCGGCGGCGACCCCGGCGGCGTCCCTTCTTCGCATCGGTGAGCGCGGTGACCGCCTCGACAACCTCGAAGATCTCCGGCGCCGTCCCGACTGTCCCGTCCCCTCCGTGTTCCGCGGCGGCATCCGCCGCGGGCGGCTCCTCCCGGACGGCCTGGTTCTCCTCTCCTCCCGCGGGAAGACTCCCGGACTCCTCCCCGGCAGCGGGCGGCCCGGGTGCTTCACCAGCCTTCTTCCGCCGCGGGCTCCGTTTCCAGAACCTGCGTTTCTTCTTCTCTTCCGTCATCCGTTCCTCCTGTTGACGGCCCCCTCCGCCGGGGGGCCTTTTACCCGCCGTCCGCGCCCTGACACGCGCCGCGCTCTCTTTTGCGCGGCGCCCCGTCGGCGAGGAACCGGGGAAGGATACGGGGGAGATCGCACACATCCTCGATGACGGCGTGCGCGGGAAACCCCTCTTCCCCGCCCCCTACCCAGACGGCGAACATCCCCAGCTCGCGGGCCGGAACCAGATTCTCCCGGAGATCCTCGCAAAAGAGGCAGTCTCGGGGGTTGATTCCGGTGGCCCGCAGGAGCTTCTCGTACGGGTAGCGGGACGGCTTGGCGACATATTCCATGAACTCGATACCGTAAATCCCTTCCATCATGTCCGATATCCCCAGCGCCGAGAGAACCCGGCGGGCGTACGATTCGGACCCGTTGGTGAACACCACGCGCCTCCCCGGCAGGGAGGAGAGCATCTCCTCCAGTTCCGGCCTCGGCGGGACAATCTCGGGGATGGGGACGTCGTGGACGAACTCGAGGTACTCGGCGGGGGACACATCGTGGTAATGCATGAGCCCGCGGAGCGTGGTCCCGAACTCCCGGAGGAAATCCTTGCGGACGCGTCCGGCGGTCAGCGGGTCGACGCCCAGCCGGTCCCGCACATAATGCTCGATCCGGGAATCCACGATACGCCACAGCTGAACGTGGGGGGGGTAGAGGGTGTTGTCCAGGTCGAATACGAAAAGCGGCCCCGGCGCCATCCCTACAACCCCCCGATCTCGACGCCGGATACGGCCAGGGACGGACACCCCGTGCTTCCGAACCACCGGAAATCGTCCCCCACGGCCACGACGTCCCGAAGGACCGCCAGGACGTTCCCGGAAACGGCGAACCCCCGGACGGGCTCCTTCTCCTCCCCGACCTCGAACCGGACGCCCGATGCCCCCACGGAGAAGTCGCCCGATACCGGGTCCGCCGTGTGGATCCCCAGAAACTCCATGAGGATGACGCCGTTCCCGAGCTCCGACATCATCTGCCTCACGCTCCGGCTTCCCACCTTCACGCGCAGGCCCGCCGTGCCTACCGTCGGCGGCGCCTTGGGCGAGAGGCGCCTGAGGCTCCCCGTCGTCGCCGTTCCCCTCTTCCGTCCCCAGAACGTGTCGGAAAGGAAGGAGACCAGCGTCCCGCTCCCGACCAGGACGTTCCGCCGGGAAGGAACCCCTTCCCCGTCGAAGACCGTCGCCTCCGTTCCCCCCGGAT
>JBAUKK010000014.1:0-2107 GCA_049577645.1 Candidatus Deferrimicrobiaceae bacterium | reverse complement strand
AGCTTGTCGGGATGCACGACCACCTGGTACTGCTTGACGAAACCGCCGATGGAGGCGACCTCGGAGACTCCTTCGACCGCGGTCAGCTCGTACCGGAGGAACCAGTCCTGGAGGGAGCGCAGCTGCGCGAGGTCGTGCTTCCCGGTTCTGTCCACCAGGGCATACTCGTAGACCCACCCGACCCCGGTCGCGTCGGGGCCAAGCGTGGGGGTCACCCCGGCGGGCAGCCGCTTGGATACGTAGTTCAGGTATTCGAGGACCCGGCTGCGCGCCCAGTAGATGTCGGTGCCGTCCTCGAAGATGATGTAGACGAACGAAAGGCCGAAGAAGGAGTAGCCCCGCACCACATCCGCCTTCGGCACGGCGAGCATCGCCGTGGTAAGCGGGTAGGTGACCTGGTCCTCCACGATCCGGGGGCCCTGCCCGGGATACTCCGTGAAGACGATGACCTGGACGTCGGAGAGGTCCGGGATCGCGTCGAGCGGGATCCGGGTCATCGCCCAGATCCCCCAGGCCGCAAGGAAGAACATCGCCAGGACGACGAGGAACCTGTTTTTTACGGAACCCTCGATGATTTTGTCGAGCATCGGCTATCGTCCCTTCGGGGGTTCCTTTACGTTCTCCATCCCCTTCATCGACGATCCGTCGTCCATTTTGTGCTCCGGAGCGGCGGGAGCGGGCTGCCCTGACGGCGTCCCGGAAGCGGGCGCCTCGGCGGCGCTCTGGAATTTTTTGAGCGCCTCCTTGAGGCTGCTCTCCGAGTCGAGCAGGAACTGGGAAGAGACCACCACGTTCTCGCCCGCCTGGACCCCGGAGAGAATCTGGACGGTTCCCTCTTCGCCTTCCAGGCCCAGTTCGACCTCCCTGGGCTCGAACCGGCCCTCTCCCTTCGACACGAACACGACGTTCCGGATCCCCGAACGGATGACCGCCTCGGAAGGCACGATAACCGTCTTCTTGCCCACCCTCGGGTTCAGATCGATGTGGGCGTACATGTCCGGCTTCAAGACTCCGCCGGGATTGGCGAGCTCCACCCGAACGGTGGCGGTTCTCGTCTTTCCCTCGAGGTACGGGTAGATGTAGGTGATCTTCCCTTTGTACGTCTTTCCCGGCAGGTAATCCAGGGTCACCGTGGCCGGGACCCCTACCTTCACCCACGGCAGCTCGTATTCGTAGACGTCCCCCTGGACCCAGACCCGTGAGAGGTCCGCAATCCGGAAAAGCTCCATCCCCGGCATTACTTTCGTCCCTTCGAAGGCCGCCTTGTGCACGACGATCCCGCTGAAGGGGGAGTAGAGCACCAGCGTCTTGCGGATGGCGCCGTTTCTCTCGAGCTTTGCAATCTGGTCGTCGGTGATGTCCCAGTACGAAAGCCGCTTCCGCGCCGAATCGAGCAGGTCCTGCGCACTCTTTACCACATCGGGGAACGGGCTGTTCTTCACCTGTTCGAAGTGTCTCCGGGCGATCCGGTATTCCTGCTGGGCGGAGACGAGGTCGGGGGAATAGATTTCGATCAAGGGCGCCCCTTTCCGAACTTCCTCCCCCGTGGTGTTGACGTACAGTTTTTCGATCCATCCGCCGATCTTCGCGTTCACCGTGCCGATGCGCCTCTCGTCGTAGGTGACCCGCCCCACGGTCCGGATCGTCTTCGTAAGCTCCCCCATGGTCGCGGGGGCGCTCCGCACGCCGATCGACTGGACCGTGTTCGGGTCCACCCGGATGGTCCCTTCCTCCCCCCCCGCGTCCTCGTACACGGGCACGAGATCCATCCCCATGGGGGACTTGCCCGGCTGGTCGCTCCGGTAGTTCGGATCCATGGGGGCGACCCAGAACTTGATCTTTCGCTCCTTCTTCTCCCCGCCGGATGCTCCCGTCGCGGCCAATGCGGAAGACTTCACCGGAACGAGGGTCATCCCGCAGATGGGGCAGGCGCCGGGCTCGTCGGTGACGATGAACGGATGCATGGAGCAGGTATACTGCTTCTTCACCTCCGCGGTCGCCTGCGTGGCCCCTTTACCCATCGGAGAGCTCATCCCCCCCCTTGTCATCCAGTAGTAGGTTCCCGCGCCCCCCGCTCCCAAGGCGACAATTATCAGGAGTATCTGCG
>JBAUKK010000013.1:0-2283 GCA_049577645.1 Candidatus Deferrimicrobiaceae bacterium | reverse complement strand
GTTCGAGGGCATGGAATGCGTCGAGAAGGTGCTCCGCATCCTCAAGCCCTTCAAGATCGTAAGCAGGGATTTCCAGAAGGAGGACACCGTCATCACGGTGCGGGGGCAGAAGATCGGGGGCGGCACGATCGCGCTCATCGCGGGTCCGTGCGCGGTCGAGGGGAGAGAAATGATGCTCGGGATCGGGGCGCAGGTCGCTTCGTGCGGGGCGTCGTTTCTCCGCGGGGGGGCCTTCAAGCCGCGCACCTCCCCGTACGCCTTCCTGGGGTTGGGGGAGGAGGGGCTCAGGCATCTTGCCGAGGCGCGCGAGGCGACGGGCCTTCCGGGGGCCACCGAACTCATGGACCCGCGCGACATCGATCTCGTGGTCAAATACGCGGACGTGATCCAGATCGGAGCCCGGAACATGCAGAACTTCCGGCTTCTGACCGAGGTGGGCCGTCTCGACAAGCCCGTCATCCTCAAGCGGGGGTTGAGCGCGACGATCATGGAATGGCTGATGTCGGCGGAGTACATCGCCGCGGAGGGGAACCGGCAGATCATCCTCTGCGAGCGCGGGGTGCGGACCTTCGAGCCGTCCACCCGGAACACCTTCGACGTCTCGGCCATTCCCGTCGTGAAGAGTCTCTCCCATCTCCCGGTGATCGCCGACCCCAGCCACGCCGCCGGGAAGATGAGCCTGGTCGAGCCTCTCGCCGCCGCCGCCATCGCCGCCGGGGCGGACGGCGTCATGATAGAGGTTCATCACGACCCCGAGACGGCGCTGTCGGACGGGCCGCAGTCGCTTCGGCCCGATACCTTCCGGGAGGTGACCGCACGGCTCAGGGGGATTGCGGCCGCCGTCGGGAAGACGCTGGGGAGCGCGTGAAGGCGGAACGAATCGGCATCGCGGGGCTGGGACTCATCGGGGGGTCACTCGCCCTGTCGCTTAAGGGAAGGCCGGGGGCGCCCGAGATCTGGGGGTACGACCGTCGCGAGGAGACGGTACGGATGGCGCGGGAAGGCGGCGTCCTCGCCCGCGCCTGCACCGAAACCGAGATCGCGGCATGCGACATCGTCGTGGTGTGCGTGCCGGTGATCCGTTCCGTCGATCTTATCCGCCGCATCGGGAAGAGGATGCGGCCGGGGACGGTTCTCACCGATGTCGGAAGCGTCAAGGCCGAGATCGTCCGGGCCGGGCAGAAGAGCGTGGCGCGCGGAGCGGAGTTCGTCGGCGGGCACCCGATCGCGGGGACGGAGAACTCGGGATACGCGGCGGCGGACCCGTCCTTGTTCCGCGGCAGGACGTCCATCGTCACCCCGTCGGGCGGAAACAGCGAGGCCGCTCTTCGGCGCGTCGAGGCGCTGTGGAGGAGGACGGGAGCCCGGGTGCTGCGGATGGACCCGGAAACGCACGACCACGTGTTCGCCTACGTCTCCCACCTTCCCCACGCCGTCGCCTACGCCCTCGTCCACTCGGTAGCGACCCTCGATTCCCGGGTCCCCCTCGGGTACTCCGCGGGCGGCTTCCGGGACTTCACGAGGATCGCCTCGAGCAACCCGGAGATGTGGAAGGACATCGTACTTCAGAACCGGGACGAAATCCTCCGGGCCACCGCGCACTACCGGAAGAACTTCACCCTGCTCGAGGGACTTATCCGGCGAAGGGACGAAAAAGGCCTGCTGGCCTACTTCCGGAGGGCGAAGCGGACGAGAGACCGGCTGTAGCATGGGAAAAACGAAGAAGATATCGGGTGCCATATCCGTTCCCGGGGACAAGTCGATCAGCCACCGGGCCGTGATGTTCGCCGCAATGGCCGAGGGGCAAAGCCGCATACAGGGCTTTCTCCCCGCGGAGGACACCCTGCGGACGGTGGGAATGATGATCGCCCTGGGGGTAGACATCCGGGAAAGTTCCCCGACCGAGATCCGCATCGACGGTCGCGGGATGCGGGAATTCAAAGAGCCCCAGGACATCATCGATGCGGGAAACTCCGGAACCACTATCCGAATCGGGTCCGGGATCCTCGCCGCCCAGCCGTTTCTGTCCATCATGACGGGGGATCCCTACCTGCGCCGCCGACCGATGGGGCGCATCGTCCGGCCGCTTGCCCAGATGGGCGCAACGATCACCGGACGCAGGGAAAATACGCTGCCGCCGCTCTGCATCCGCGGGGGGAATTTGCGCGGGATCCGGTACGAGATGCCCGTCGCCTCCGCTCAGGTGAAATCGTCGATTCTGCTCGCCGGCCTCTACGCCGACTCCCCCGTAACCGTGGTCGAACCGCTCCCTACGCGGGACCA
>JBAUKK010000012.1:0-15454 GCA_049577645.1 Candidatus Deferrimicrobiaceae bacterium | reverse complement strand
AAGAAGGAATATTCCCTCTGGGTCGAGGCCCAGGTCCGGCAGCAGTTCAACGCCGACAAACCGGAGTCGCTGGACGGGATCCGCGTTCTGGACTGCACGACGAACCAGATCATCGGCCATTGGTGCTCCTCCCACTTCGCGGAACTGGGAGCGGAGGTCATCATGGTCGAGCCTCCGGGCGGCGACCCTTTGCGGACAATGGTTCCGTTCGGCCGTGAAGAGTATGCATTCACCGCCGCCAACGGCGAGAAGTGCAGCCCTCGGTTCCTGGCCGAGGCGAGGAACAAGTTGTCCGTCACCCTAAACGTGGAGGCGAAAGAGGGACAGGCGCTGCTCAAATCAATCATCTCGCAGGTCGACATCCTGATCGAGAACGCGGCCCCGGGGCATTTCGACAAGCTGGGAATCGGCTACCGCCAGCTTTCCGAAATCAACCCGCGTCTCATCTACCTCTGGGTGGGCGAGCGCGGCCAGTGGGGCCCGCTCAAAGACCAGCCGGGAGCGATGGACCCGGTCGGGCAGTGCGCGATGGGCTTCACCCACGGTACCGGCGCCCCTGTGTCGTTCGGCGGCACGCCGACCCGCTCCGGGTGGTGGCTCGCCGACCAGGTCGGTGGAACTTTCGCGGCAATGGGCGCGATGTCGGCTCTCTTCGCCCGGGAGAAGTTCCATGGACAAGGCCAGTTCGTAGAGTGTACGGCGGCCGAGGGCGTCATGCGGATCATCGACTACAACTGGGGCTGGTACGGCATGGACGGCTCGGTTCGTCCCCGCTACGGGAACTGGGACCTGGCCATCAACATCTACGCGGTGAACCCGTGCGCCGACGGGCAGATCATGGTCGGCGGCGGTCACGACCGGCTCTGGTTCCGGATCTGGCGGACTGTGGGAAAAGACAGGCCGGAGCTCGAGCAGCACATCTGTGAGGACCCGAAGCTGCGCGTGGTGACCGACCGGCTCCCGCACTACATGCAGGTCGAGACCTACACCACCATGTGCGACTGGACGAAGGACAAGACCCGGGCCGAGTGCGAAAAGGCGCTGCAGGAAGAGGAAGTGGCGTCCGGCGGCGTTTCCTTCATCGACGAGGTGTGCGAATTCCCGCACTACAAGTACCGCGGGCACATCGAGATCTGCGACGACGTCAACTACGGGAAGGTCCTCCTCGGAGCGTCCAGCTTCATCGGGAACAACACCCCGGGCCGGATCAAGTGGATCGGCCGCACGGTCGGACAGGACAACGAGGACGTGTACCGCCGTCTCGCCGGGGCGAACCGAGAGAAATTGACAGCTCTTCGGAAGGGAGGGGTGATCTAATGACCGCTGCCGTCAGCAAAAACCTGAAAGATATGACGTTCGAGGATTTCTGCCGGACCGTTTTCGACACCACGAAGCGGTACGAAAAGCCCGAGGTCCTGAAAGGGGTCCGGGCCGTTTCTACAACCCAGTACATCCTCGGCCCCTCCTGCGCGAACTATCTCGCGGAGCTGGGTGCCGAGACGATCAAGATCGAGCTGCCCAAGCGGGGCGAGCCGATGCGGCACACCACCCCGTTCAACGAGCCGTTCCTCTATCCCCTCTCCCGCTGGATGCCGGACAAGGGGACGGGGCTGGGCTTCTTCGGCGCCAACGCGAACGAGTACTTCATGTCGCTCGACTTCCACAAGCCGGAGGCGATCCAGATCATGAAGCGTCTGGCGGCCAAGACCGACGTTTTCGCCGAGAACTACCGGGCGGGCACCTTCGACCGGTGGGGGATCGGATACCGCCAGTTTGTCGATATCAACCCCCGGACCATCTACCAGTGGATGGGCGGCTTCGGCGGCTGGGGCCCGGGGCGCAACCGCGCCTCCTACGACATCCTCGGGCAGGCCCAGGGAGGCTGCTTCTCGATCACCGGGTGGCACAAGGAAATGGGCGGGATGCCCTCCAAGCAGACCATCTGGATCATGGACTACTGGGGCGGCGCGATTTCCGCCTTCAACATCATCGCCTGCCTCTACTGGCGCGACAACGTCTCGGGCAAGGGGAACTTCCTCGAATACTCCCAGGTCCACGGCGCCCAGCGGCACCTGACCGATCTCATCGCCCTCTATGGGAAAACGGGCATTGTCGCCCAGCGGTTCGGGAACTATGAACCGCTGATCTGCGTGCACGGGATCTTAAAGTGCGGGAAGTCTTCCTACCCGAACTCGAAGAATCCGCAGGAGCAGGAAGTCGGCTTCTGCTTCGTCTCGGCTTACAAGGACGAGGACTTCGCGAACCTGTGCAAGGTCGTCGGCAAGCCGGAACTTGCGAAGAAATACCCGACCCACGCCGACCGGGTGGGGGCCGATGCGCAGGTGGCCATCTACCCCGAGATCGAGAAGTGGGCGGCGGACAAGACGAAAGAGCAGGTCTGGGAGGAGTTCAAGAAAGCCGGGCTCGTCTCCCAGCCGATATGGAACTCCAAGGAGGTCTCGAACCAGGAGCACTTCCACCTCCGCGGGTCGCTGGCGTGGATCGACGATCCCACGTTCGGCGACGTCCAGACGCAGGTGCTGCCCTGCCTGCTTTCGGATACACCGCCCCGGACCCGCTGGGTCTTCAAGCCGGTCGGCGCGGACAACGAGTTCGTCCTGGCCAAGCTGTGCGGCTACAGCGGTTCGCACATCGCCGAGTTGGAGAAGAAAGAGATCATCTAATCAAGGGGGAGATGCGATGCCATTTAAGGAAGCTTCGTTGATTCTGCAATGCCCGAAGTGCGAGACGATAAACTATCTCGACCCCTTCACCTTCTGGAACTTCAAGGGGAAGATAAAATGCGCGGGGTGCGACGCGATCTGGGAGTACGCGCTCGTAAACGGCCACCGGCAGGGGCCTCCGAAAGAGGGGAAGGCGCCCCACGACAAACTGCCTGGCTTTGCCCAGTCCAAGGACTGGAAGCCGATCACCACAAAGGGGAAGGTGGCCGACGCGCCCCAGGCCCGGGAAGACTTCCAGGGGAAGCCGATCCCGATCAAGAAGAGCGTCCGCGGGAAGGCCGTTTCCGGGGCGCCGCTTACGGCCGAGGAGCTGGTCGGAAGCATCCCGAAGATGTTCTATACCGGTATCTGATCGCTTGACCATTTTTTAAGATAGGAGGGATTACCGTGGCGAAAATCGTTCCAGACTGCCAGAACTGCAAGAACTTCGTCAAGGCACTGGACCCCGAGATCAGCAAGATCTACATGGGGGCATGCGCGAAGCTGGAATGGCCGTACAACATCAACATCCCGAAAGTGGACGGGATCGAGGGGGAGTGCGGCTTCTTCGAGAAGAAATAAAAAGTTCTCTTGAACCGACCGTCGCCGGTCTGATAGATTAGCGACGCGGCAAATCCACGGCCGCCTATGGGGGAAATCAGGTGCGGCCGTGGATTTTGCCTTTTATGAGGGGAATTCTTCCACCCATCATTTCTCCAAAGGAGGGTCTACGATCATGAAAGTGGAATTCTATTACGACAGCACGGTTCCTCCCGGCGCCACGTTCACCACCGACAACGCGAAGGCGGTCGAGCTTGTAAACCAGCTGGCTGCCAAGGGGGTAAACGCCAAGGCCATCGATCTTAAGGGCGGGCAGGTTGCCTTCATGACGTACAACTCGGCGCTTACGGGTCCCAAGGCGCAGGTGCGCGCGGTGTTCGGCGCGAAGGGGGCGCTCCAGGAAGACTTCGGGAAGAACGTGCCGGCCCTCCTGGTGTTCGAGAAGGACGCGGACCGCTATCCGACAGAGGCATTCCCCCGGTCCGACAAGGAACTGGAGAGGACCTTGGGCTGCGAGGAGGCGCTTCAGCGACTCCTGGAAAAAGCATAAGCGTCAACAACCATGAGCGCCGGGCGGCGCCGCGGGGATCGCGGTCCGCCCCGTCATATGAGGGAGGGGAGGGACGGATGGGGAAAATACCCGAGAGCTACCTGCCGCCGCCGGAGTTGCGGCCCAAGCGGATCTACGCGCTCGACGAGTTCAAGAACATCCCGCAGAAGTTCAATTCCACGGAAGTCCTGCTCGACAATACCGCCGCGAAGCACGGCGACAAGGTTGCCATCTACTTCGACGACCAGCGGATCACCTACAAGCAGCTCCAGGCAAGCGTCAACCGGGTCGCCAACGGACTGAAGAAGCTCGGCGTGGAGGAAGGCGACCGGGTGTTTCTCCGGTTGCCCAACATTCCGCCGGCGATCGTCTGCAATTTCGCCATCATCAAGATCGGCGGCGTATCTCTTCCCACCTCCGTCCTGTTCGCGCGCACCGAGATCGCCCACGTGGCGAACCTCTCCGAGGCGAAGGTCATGATCGTCGCTGCGGCGATGCTCGCCGAGGTCGAGGCGGGGAAGGCCGACCTCAAGACGATCAAGACGATCGTCGTTGTCGGCGGCGACGAGAACGAGGTCCGGGCAAAGGGGTACACGCCGTACGCGGACCTCATGAAGAACCCGGACCAGTGCGAGGCGGTCAAGCGCGACCGGATGGACGTCTCCGTGCTCCTGTTCACCTCGGGGACTACGGGTTTGCCCAAGGGGACGGCCCATTTCATGGAAGAGTCCTTGATTGTCGCCGACGGGTTCGGAAAGTATTGCTGGGAGGTCTCCGACAAGGACGTGATCGGGGGCCCGGCGCCGATCGCCATGGCGGCCGGCTACTCCACGGTGGCGGTCATACCGTTCCGGTACGGCGCGGCGGTGTCGCTGATTCCCCGGTTCGATCCGGTGGCGATGGCCAAGAACATCCAGAACCACAGGATCACGATCATGTCGGCGCTTCCCACCGCGTACCGGAAGATGCTGGTCGTCATCGACCCGAAGGATTACGACTTCTCGTCCCTTCGGTTCTGCACCGGCGGCGGCGAGGCGCTGACCGCCAAGACGTACCTCGACTGGAAGAAAAAGTTCGGCCTCGAGACCTACGAGGGGTTAGGGACCACCGAGATGATGTTCGTCTTTATTTCCGCGGCGGTCACAAAGAAGGTCAAGCCGGGGTGGATCGGTTCCGCGTGTCCGGGGTACGTCGTGAAGGTGGTCAACGAGGAATTCAAAGAGATCAAGGCCGGCGAGGTCGGCAAGATGATCGTGCAGGGACCAACGGGAACGATCTACTGGCGGGACAACGACAAGCAGAAGTCGGCGGTCAGGGACGGCTGGTGTCTCGCGGGCGACGTCGTGACGATGGACGAACTGGGCAATGTCCAGTTCCTCTCCCGGGAGGACGACCTCATCAAGTCGTCCGGCTACCGGATCGGGCCGGAGGAGATCGAGGAGGCGCTGGTCACCCACGATTCGGTGGCGGACGCCGGCGTGGTCGGCGTGCCCGACCCCGTCATGGGGCAAAAGACCAAGGCGTTCGTGGTCCTGAAGGCGGGCGTCCAGCCGTCCGATGAGCTCAAGAAGGAGCTGGTCGCGTTCTGCAAGGGAAAGATCGCCGTCTACAAGCTCCCGCGGGATATCGAGTTCATCGATGCGATGCCCCGCACCGCGGTGGGAAAACTGTTGCGCCGGATGCTTCGCCAGAGCGAGGTCGAAAAGGGCTGAAGGAACGAAACAGGTCCGGCGGCCGGGAAAGCCGCCGGGCCCTTTTCCCTTCTACTCCCCGAGCCACTGCCCGAGGTGCTTCGTGGACGGAACGTTCTCGAGAACGCACTTCGTGACGGCGACGATCGGAATCCCCAGGATGAGCCCCATCCCTCCCCACATCCAGCCGAAAAACATGATCGACACCGTCGCCGCGACCGCGTTCAGCCGGACTCCCTTTCCGACGAGCTTCGGGATCAGCAGATTGGAGGCCACGACGTGGAGCAGGGAGACGATGATGACGATAACGATGATCGGGACCCCGCTGTCGAAGCTTACGATCCCCACGATCAGGGCGGGCAGGAGGGCCAGGGGGAGACCCAGGTAGGGGATCGTCGAGAGCGTTCCGCTGAGGATTCCGAGCACGATCCAGTAGGGGAGTCGCACGGACAGAAAGACGAAGGAGGTGACCACACTCAGGATCCCCGCCACGATGGCGTTGCCGACGAGGAACCGCTGCATCATCCGTTCGATGTCGTGGATGATCGCCCCCGCGATTTCCTGCTGTTCCCCCGGGAAAAGATCGCGGGTTTTCCGGGAGAGCAACTCCTTTTCGGCGAGGATGAAGTAGACAAGGAAGGGGATGAAGGAAAGCGAGAATGCGATCGTGGTGACCGACCCGAGGCCGTGGAAGAGGGCGTCGGTCCAGGAATTGCCTCCCCGGACGATGACCTCCGTCCCCTTATCGATGGCCTCCCCGGCCCGCGGGGCGATGCTTCTCCCCGCCTCGCTCAGGGTTTCCGTGACCTGGTAGAACCTGTCGATGATGCTTTGCACCAGCGGGGCGTTCCGGATCTGCTCGATCAGGAGGGGCAGGTCGGAGAGAAGATTCTGGGCGCTCCGGTAGACCAGGTAAAGGAGACCGTAGAGGAAGACGATCGCGAAGAATTCGACGACCAGGCTGGAGACTTTCCGACCGATCTTCGCCTTTCGGGAGAGGAAGTGGACGAACGGTTCCAGCGCAAGCGCGATCAGGGCCGAGGAAAGGATGGTGATGACCACCGACGAGGCGAAGTAGAGGAGGGCGATCACGCCAAGGGTGGCAAGGATGACGAGACTCGCGACGGTCGTCTTGTCGAGTGATAGGCGCTGCATCCGAATACTCTATCCTTTTCCTCCTCAGCGGCACACCCATTTCATGGTATGAATGCCGTAAACGGTGCGATTCCAGAAAGATGCCGGGAGGAACGATGGTCGCCGCTTCCCACACCATCGAAGTCCGTGTCCGGTTCGGCGAAACCGACCCGTACGGCGTGGCGTACTTTGCCGCCGTTCTCGACTACTTCAAGCGGGGGATGGACGAGTTCCTGCGGTCGCGGGGACTGCCGCCCGACGAAGTCTATCGAAACATCGCGCGCAGTACCGGGTTCCCCGTGATCGCCACCCAGTGCCGGTACCGGTCGCCGGTCCGGTTCGACGATCTGCTCATCCTGCGGACCCGGCTCGTCCGGGTCGAGGAGAAGGGGGCGACCTTCGGGTTCTTACTCTTCCGGACCGTGGCGGGGAAGGACGTGCTCGCCGCGGAGGGGAAGATCTCCTGCCGTTCCATCGATGCCTCCTGGAAACCGATCCCCATCCCCAAGGACCTGAAAAAGGCGCTGGCCGGCTAGTGTGCCGTCTCCGCACCCTCGGAGGAAGATGCATGCGGCGGAAGGACCCTGGCTCGCGGGGGGCTTCCACTCCGCTACGCTCGCGATCTTGCGCCCGCTCACTGCCGGTTCCGCTCGCCGAATCTGACCCCGCTCGGCGGGGAGACTCCACTCTCGCTCCACAGGCCGCTTCGTGGAACCCCCCGCATCGCCTAAGGGTCCCCCGTCACAGGGCGCAGCAGCCGAGGAAGGGGGGGTTTCCGAGCGGAGCTTCTCGGGGAGGAAGGGCGAGCGCAGACTTGCGGGTGTATCGCAAGTCGAGCGACGAAGCGAGGGCCCCCCTCCGAGGATGCGAAGCCTATTCGGTTCGCACTTGCGACAGATGGTTCAAGCATTCACGGATTCGAGTGCCGCGTCTAGCTTTTGACGGACCCGGGACACCAGGTAGAAGAGCTTTTGGGGCGGCATCTCCCTCCCCTGCACCTTGAAGGCGTCCACCCCGCCGGCGATCCACGGGGCGAGCTCGCCCTCGATGGTGTGGGGCTCCCGGGGAAGGGGGATCGTCCGGCAGACGAGATGGCATCTGCCGGTACGTTTCGCGGAAGCGGGCGCCCCTGTTCCCGCCAGATACGGGCGCTCGGGAGATTCCTCTCCTTCCCGTGCGTAACCGGGCAGTGCGCACTTCCCCTGGAGGAGGATTTCCGGCCGGCAGTGCACGAAAACCTCCACACGCAGGCCACTTTCCGCCTTGATCGCGGGGACTTCTTCCGGGGTCAGGGCGGTCGGCAGAACGACCGCGTTCGCCCCGACGTCCCGGTAGAACCGCGCCTCGGGAGGGTTGAGCGTGGAGACCCCGACGGAAGCCGTGATCCTCATGTCGGGCAGCGCCCGGCGCACGAGGGCGATCACCCCGGGGTCGGACAGGATCACTGCGGATACGCCGTCTTCCGCAAGACGCGTGACCGTGGTCAGAAAAGAGGGGATTTCCGCGGCGCCCGGTATGGTGTTGAGGGCAGCGTGCAGACGCGCCCCGTTCCCCCGGCACTGCGAGGCGGCTTCCCGCATCTCTTCGGGAGGGAGCGCCGCACGCTCCCCGTCTCGGCTCCATCCCCGGCAGCCGACGTATACGGCGTCGGCCCCGGCGGACAGGACTGCGTCGACCGCCGCGAGACTGCCCGCGGGGGCAAAAAGTTCGGGGGTTCGGTTCCCGGGTCCCATTCCTGTTATTATACCCGTTATGGGGTACCGATCAGCCTGCCCCCCCCAATTCGACAGCTGGCCCCGGGGGGGTATTTTTTCGGTTGACTTGACCGGGCGGATGAGTAAGGTAAAGTGTCGATTGTATACATAAGGCATTCCCGGTATGAGGCGATCTTCTCGCCCCTCTATTGCTGGTAGGGGGGTTCTGCTTTGAATAGAACATTGAGGCGGTGCTCTTCGGATGCTGGTTGAATTCGCGACAGTTCTTGTGTTTATCGTGCTCGGCGCGATAACCGTAGCTCTCATGCTGGGGATTTCGCGGCTGTTGTCGCCCCGTAACCCCTCTGCGGCCAAGCTTTCCACATACGAGTGCGGCGAGATCCCGGTCGGCACCTCCTGGGTGCAGTTCAACATCCGCTTCTACGTAGTGGCCCTGATCTTCATCATATTCGACGTGGAGGTGGCGCTCCTCTTTCCGTGGGCCGTCGTCTTCCGGCGCCTGGGCCTCCTCGCGTTCGTGGAGGCGTTCATCTTCATCGTCATCCTTCTCACGGGCCTGGCCTACCTGTGGAAGGAGGGAGACCTCGACTGGGTTCGCACCGTCCAGGAATCACCGTCCCCGAAGGAAGGGAAATGAGCCGCGATCCTGCATTGAACGGTCCGGTCCCTACCCCGGGCCCGGGGTCCTTCGGTCCCGAGGCGCACGTGATGGTGGGAAACGCCGACAAGTTCATCAACTGGTGCCGGAGGTCCTCCCTCTGGTACCTTCTCTTCGCGACGGCCTGCTGCGGCATCGAGCTGATGCAGGCCGGCGCCTCTCGTTACGACCTCGACCGGTTCGGCGCCGTCTTCCGTGCGTCCCCCCGGCAGTCGGACCTGATGATCATCGCCGGCACCATCACGCACAAGATGGCGGAGCGGGTGATCCGCCTGTACGAACAGATGCCCGAGCCCAAATACGTGATTTCCATGGGATCCTGCGCCAACACGGGCGGCCCCTTCTACAAGGATTCGTACTGCGTGGTCAAAGGGGTGGACCTGCTCATCCCGGTCGACGTCTACGTTCCCGGATGCCCCCCCCGCCCCGAAGCGCTGATCGACGGCATCATCAAGCTGCAGAAGATCATCGATCAGAAGGAAAATTTCACGACGAAGGCGTAAAGGAAACCGTTGGAACCGAAAGCGATCTTCGATGCGTTGAAGGACAGGTTCGGGGAGGCGGTGCTGGAGCTCCAGGAAGAGAACTTCCGCCCCGCGTTCCTCGTCGTGTCCCCGGAGAAGATAAAGGAAATCGGACAGTTCCTGCGTGACGACCCCGCGATGAAGTTCGACTCGCTGATGTGCCTGTCCGGCGTCGACTACAAGGACCGGTTCGCCGTCGCCTACCACCTCCATTCCCTTTCGATCGGCCACCAGGTCGGAGTGAAAACGTTCCTCCCCAAGGAGGCTCCGTCGCTGCCGAGCGTCGACGAAGTGTGGCCCGCGGCGAATTTCCAGGAGAGGGAGGCGTTCGACCTGTTCGGAATCTTCTTCGAGGGGTCCTGGGACCTGCGCCGAATCCTTCTCCCGGAGGACTGGGAGGGACACCCGCTGCGAAAGGATTACCAATACCCCGAGTCCTACCACGGGATCAAGGTATGAAGGCACACGCGGGAGCGCTCCCCACCCAGGAGATGCTCATCAACATGGGTCCGCAGCACCCGAGCACCCACGGGGTGCTCCGGGTGATCCTGCGCACCGACGGCGAGGTGGTGGTAAACGCCCGGCCGGACGTGGGGTACCTCCACCGGGCGCTGGAAAAGATCGGCGAGCGGGTCACTTACGCGCAGTTCATGCCCTTCACCGACCGGCTCGACTACCTCGCCTCGATGAACTGCAACGCGGCGTGGGCCTGGACCGTGGAGAAGCTGGCCGGCATCGAGGTTCCCGAGCGGGCGGAATACATCCGCGTGATCGTGTGCGAGCTGAACCGGATCTCCTCGCACCTGATCGCCTTCGGGTCGTTCACCGCCGACATGGGGGCCTTCACGCCGTTCCTCTACGCCATCCGCGAGCGGGAGCGGATCAACGATCTGTTCGAGGACATCTGCGGCAACCGTCTGACGTACAATTACGTCCGCATCGGCGGCGTTTCGGCCGACCTGCCGGACAGGTTTCTCGAGAAGACAAAAGAGTTCCTCGACTACTTCGAACCGAAGGTCCCCGAGTACAACAAGCTGATCTCCTACAACAAGATCTTCGTCCACCGTTTGGCCAACGTTGCGGTCGCGACGCCGGAGGATGCCGTCGGCTACGGGCTCACGGGACCGAACCTTAGAGGCTCCGGGGTTCCGTTCGACCTCCGGAAGAACGAGCCGTACTCGGTCTACCCGGAGTTCGACTTCGACGTCTGCGTCGGGACGGGGGAGCGGGGAACGCTGGGGGACTGCTTCGACCGGTACATGGTGCGGATCAACGAGATGAAGGAAAGCGTGAGGATCCTGCGCCAGGCGATCGAGCAGATCCCCGACGGCCCGGTGATGGCCAAGGTTCCCCGGATGTTCAAGCCCCCCGTCGGGGAGGTATACTTCCGCGCCGAGAACCCCCGCGGGGAGACCGGGATCTACCTCATCAGCGACGGAACCGTGAATCCCTACCGGCTGAAGATACGCGCCCCCTCCTTCGTGACGATGAACATCTTCGAGAAGATCACGAAGGGACTGATGATCGCCGACATCGTGGCGGTCATAGGCAGCTTCGACATCATCCTCCCGGAAATCGACCGGTGATCATGATGGAATCCCTCGCGATATCCCTCGTAAGCGCCGTGCCGGTACTCTCGGGCGTCCCGCTGTGGACGATCACCCTCCTGATCATGGTCGTGGTCGCTGCGGCTGTTCTGACCTTCGCCCTGACGTACGCGGGGCTGGCGACCTACGTGGAGCGGAAGGTGGCAGGCGACATCCAGGCGCGCATCGGCCCGAACCGGGTAGGCCCCGTGGGACTGCTCCAGTTCCTGGCCGACGGGATCAAGCTCCTCCTCAAGGAGGACATCATCCCGGCCAAGGCGGACCGCTTGCTCTTCGCCCTGGCGCCGTACCTCGTGTTCGTCGGTTCCTTCGCCGCTTTCGTGGTCGTCCCCTTCGGGGTGGGGCTGATCGCCTCCGACCTGAACATCGGCATCTACTACGTGATGGCGGTCACCTCGCTCGTGGTGGTGGGCGTCCTGCTCGCCGGGTGGTCGTCGAACAACAAGTGGGCGCTGTTGGGCGGGATGCGCTGCTGCGCGCAGATCGTGTCCTACGAGATCCCGGTGGGAATGGCGCTCCTTCCCGCGGTCCTTATCGCCGGCTCTCTCTCCCTGCAGGACATCGTGCGGTCCCAGGGGGGGCTGTTCGGGATCTTCGGGTGGAACCTTTTCCACAACCCCTTTACTTTCTTCTCCTTCTTCCTGTATTTCGTCGCCGCGCTCGCCGAGACCAACCGGACCCCCTTCGACATCCCGGAGGCCGAGTCGGAGCTCGTTTCCGGCTACCATGTGGAGTACTCCGGGATCCGGTTCGCCTTCTTTTTTCTCGCCGAGTACGGGGACATGTTCATCGTGTCCGCACTGGCGACCGCCTGCTTCCTGGGGGGGTGGCACGTGCCGTTTCTGAACGCGGAGGCGCTTCCCGCCGTCTGGGGCAACCTGTTCTCGCTGAGCGTGTTCCTCACCAAGACGCTCGGGCTCGTCCTTCTCATGATGTGGGTCCGGTGGACACTGCCCCGGCTGCGCGTGGACCAGCTGATGCGCATGGCGTGGAAATATCTGATTCCGCTGACGTTTTTCAACCTCCTGGGCGTCTCCCTCTGGCTTCTGCTGTTCCACGGGAAGGGGATCCCCCAGATGATCGCATCCCTTATCGGATGACAAGATGGGATTGAAGGCATATCTATACGACATCTGGGAAGCCGTGGCGACCACCGCGAAGGGAATGCGGATCACCGCGCGCTACGGGGTGGACCCGAGGGAGACGATTACGCTCCAGTACCCCGAGGAGCGCTGGGAGCCATCGGAGCGGTTCCGCGGGTTCCTGTACAACGACATCAAGACCTGCACGAGCTGCACGATGTGCGTGCGGGTCTGCCCGGTCGACTGCATCTCCCTCGATGCCGTCCGGGGGGCCGACAAGAAGATGGTGCTGGCCTCCTACGATATCGACATCGGGCGCTGCATGTACTGCGGGCTCTGCGTCGAGGTGTGCCCCCCGAAGTCACTAAAGCATACCCGCGGGTACGAGAAGGCCTCCGTGGACCGCGGGGAGCTGATCCTCCACTTCGTCCACGAGGATGCAAGCGAGATCAAGGCCCGCGTGGCGAAGCAGGTGGCGGAAGCCGCGGCGAAAGCGGAGGCGGAGAAGGCCGCAAAGGCAGCAGAGGAGACCCAGGCCTCCGGGCCGGCTCCCGATGACGGAAGGAAAGAGGCGCCGGCCCAGCCCGCATCGCCGCCGGCCGCGGCGGAGAACCATGCAAAGGAAGGCGCCGCGGAGGAAAAGCCCGCGGAAGGGGCGGAGGGAGAGCCCGGGAAGCCGGAGGAGCCCCCGAAAAAGGGCGGGGAGGGGACGCCATGAAGGGACCGGCGGATCTGGTCTTCTACGTGCTGGCTGCCCTCACGGTCGGATCCGCGATCCTCGTGGCGACCCTCCCGAACATCATCTACGCCGCGGTGGCGCTGCTGTTCACCTTCGGCGGCGTGGCGGGGCTGTACGTGCTCCTCTCCGCGGACTTCCTGGCGGCCACGCAGTTGCTGGTGTACGTCGGGGGGATTCTCGTGCTGATCATGTTCGCGGTATTCCTCTCGAGCCGGATCTCCTCCGTAAAGCTGTCCAACCCGGTCCATTTCCGGCTCCCCGCGGCGGCGGTCTGCCTTGCCCTGTTCGGCGTGCTGGCGTACACGGCGGTTTCTCCGGCCTTCGTACCGATGGAGGGGATCACGTACCAGCCGGCCACGGCCGAGATCGGCGAGCTTCTGATGACCCGGTACCTGCTCCCGTTCGAGGTCGCCTCCGTGCTGCTGCTCGCCGCCCTCATCGGCGCGGCGCTGCTTTCGCGGCCCGACAGGCCCGACATTTCCAGACCCGACATGGAGGAGCCGAAGTAGATGTCCCTGGACAAACTGCTGGTCATCGGCGCGGCGTTGTTCTGCTGCGGCCTGTACACGATCCTGACGCGGCGCAACGCGGTGGCCGTCCTCATGGGGGTGGAGCTGGTCCTGAACGCCGCCAACATCAATTTCGTGGCGTTTTCGCACTACGTGTCCCGGCTGATCGGGGGGCAGATCTTCGCCGTGTTCGTCATCGTGCTCGCGGCTGCCGAGGCGGCCGTCGCCCTGGCCATCT
This sequence comes from Candidatus Deferrimicrobiaceae bacterium, assembly GCA_049577645.1. Classification (GTDB taxonomy): domain Bacteria; phylum Desulfobacterota; class Deferrimicrobia; order Deferrimicrobiales; family Deferrimicrobiaceae; genus CSP1-8. Next base: position 1,723 of record JBAUKK010000012.1, on the reverse strand, counting down.
TCCTGCGGCTGTTCGCCACCACGGGCACCGTGGAAGTGGACACGGCCGACCATCTCCGTGGATGACGCAGCATGCGAAATGAAAGGGTGAACCGTTGATCCGCTACGCCTACATCATCCCGTTCCTGCCGCTGCTCTCCTTCTTCATCAACATCGCGGTCGGGAAGCGGCTCCCCCGGAAGGGGGACTGGGTCTCCCTCGCCACGATCGGTGCGGGCCTCGTGATGTCGCTCGTGATCTTCTTCGAGGTCTTCCGGATCTACGATCCGAACTTCAAGTATCACGTCGTGGTCCCGTGGTTGTCCCTGAGAGGCCGGTTCGTCATCAACGCGGGGATCCTCGTCGACAACCTGACGGCCGTGATGCTCGTCGTCGTGACCCTCGTCTCCTTCGTCGTTCACCTGTTCTCGGTGGGCTACATGCATGGCGACCCGAGGTACAGCCGGTACTTCGCCTACCTCTCCATCTTCTCGTTCTCCATGCTCGGGCTCGTCCTGGCCGAGAGCTTCTTCTTCATCTACATCTTCTGGGAGCTGGTCGGGTTTTCCTCCTACGCGCTCATCGGGTTCTGGTTCGAGAAGAAGTCGGCCGCCGACGCCGGCAAGAAGGCGTTCATCGTGAACCGGATCGGCGATTTCGGGTTCCTGATCGGGTTCCTGCTCCTGTTCGCCACGACCGGGGTGTTCGGGTACGACGAGGTCTTCCGGGCGATCGGCGAGGGCAAGATATCGGGAACGCTTCTGACCTGGGCGGGGATCGGGATCTTCTGCGGCGCGATCGGCAAGTCGGCGCAGTTCCCGCTCCACGTCTGGCTCCCGGATGCGATGGAGGGCCCCACGCCGGTCTCGGCGCTGATCCATGCGGCGACGATGGTGGCCGCGGGCGTCTACCTCATCGGGCGCGTCTACCCGATCTTCACGCCGGACGCCTTCCTCGTCATCGCCTATATCGGGCTCCTCACCCTGTTCATCGCGGGCACGATCGCGATCACGGCCACCGACATCAAGAAGGTTCTCGCCTACTCCACGTGCTCCCAGCTGGGGTACATGGTCCTGGGCTTGGGGGTGGGCGGCTTCACCGCGGGCCTGGCGCACCTGACCACCCACGCTGCCTTCAAGGCGTGCCTGTTCCTCGGCTCCGGATCGGTGATCCACGCGGTTCACAGCCAGGAGATCACCGAGATGGGAGCGCTACGAAAGAAGATGCCGATCACCTTCGCCACCTTCCTCATCGCCACGCTCGCGATATCGGGGGTCCCGCTCTTTTCCGGCTTCTACAGCAAGGACATGATCCTGGGCGCCGCTCTCGAGTTCGGGATGAAGAATACGCAGCACATGATCCTGTTCGCCGGAGCGCTCCTGACCGCGGGGATGACGGCCTTCTACATGTTCCGGCTCGTGATCCTCACGTTCCTCGGAAAGCCGAAGGACCGGCACAAGTTCGATCATGCCCACGAGTCGCCTCCCAACATGTGGGTTCCCCTCGTGATCCTGGCGGGGCTGTCGTTCTCCTTCTGGTACAGCGGGTGGTTCGGCGACCTGATCAAAAAGCCGGCCCCCGTGATACCCGCCTCTTACGCCGTTCCGGCTTCGGAGGCCAGGGCCGTTTCCTCCCTGCACGTCCTTGCGGGAACGACCGCCTTCGCCGCGGAGACCGTGGCGCCGCAGGGCGCGGAACATGATGGTTCCGCCGCCCACGCACCCGCCGCATCCGAAGGGCACGGA
>JBAUKK010000011.1:0-13605 GCA_049577645.1 Candidatus Deferrimicrobiaceae bacterium | reverse complement strand
GTTCAGGACCGTAATGATTTCCAGGTTCTGCCCCAGGGCCATGTACACGTTGGCCAGGGTCTGCGCCTCGACCCCCTGGGAAGCGTCGACGACCAGGATCGCCCCCTCGCAGGCGCACAGGCTCCGGGATACTTCGTAGGAGAAGTCGACGTGCCCCGGGGTGTCGATCAGGTTGAACACATACTCCCTGCCGTCCTTCCCCCGGTAGTTCATCCGGACGGTCTGGGCCTTGATGGTGATTCCCCTCTCCCGCTCGATCTCCATCTTGTCGAGAAACTGGTCCACCTTCTCGCGGCTCGTAAGCGTCCCCGTGATCTCCATCAACCTGTCCGCGAGGGTGGATTTCCCGTGGTCGATATGGGCGATGATGGAAAAGTTTCGGATGAGTTCTGCGCGCATTCCTACCACGTGCCGGAAGTTTGGATCTTTTCTCGGAAGAACGATAGCGTCCGGGCGAGTCCTTCCTCCAATGCCACCTCAGGATACCACCCGAGTTCCTCCAATGCCAGAAGGTTTTCCAGGCAGGACCTGCGCTGCTCCCCCGGCTGAACGGGTCCGTGGATCTCCTCCTGCGTGCTTCCCGAAGAGTCGCGGAGGATGCGGAAAAGCGTGTTCACGCTCGTCTCGATGCCGGTGCCGATGTTGATGGCCCGGCCTCCCCCCCGCTCGAGCGCGGCGACGTTGGCCCGGACGACGTCCCCCGCATAAACGTAGTCCCGGGTCTGCTCCCCGTCGCCGTTTACGATCGCGGTCTGTCCTTTGAGAAGCCGTTCACAGAAGATGGCTACGACACCCGCCTCGCCGTGCGGGTCCTGCCGTGGACCGTAGACGTTCGCGTACCGCAGCGATGTGTAGTCCAAACCGTACTGGGCCCGGTAGAAATTCAGATAGAGCTCGACGGACATCTTCGCCGCCCCGTAGGGGCTCACAGGCCGTAACGGGTGGCTCTCGTCGGCGGGGAAGGACTCCTGCTCCCCGTAGCCGGCTCCGCCCGAGGACGCGAAGAGAAACTTGCGCACGCCGTATTGCCGGCACGCCTCCAGGAGCCGGATCGTCCCGAGAATGTTCACCTTTGCGTCGAACCCCGGGTCGGCTACGGAGGCCCGCACGTTGATCTGGGCCGCGTGGTGGTTGACGACTTCGGGGCGGAAGGTCCGGATCGCTTCCGTTGCCGTGTCCGAGCCGATGTCGCAGAGGACGAACCGGGCGGCGGCCGGGACGTTTTCCTTCTTCCCCGACGAAAGGTCGTCGAGCACGATAACCTCGTGTCCGGCGTCGGCGTACGCGTCGGCGATGTTCGATCCGATGAACCCGGCCCCTCCGGTCACGAGAATCTTCAAGTGGCTGTCTCCTCCCTTTCTCTGTTTCGCAGGAAATCGGTAACCGCATCCTCCCATCGCCTGGGGAAGATCCCCGTCGCCTTCCGGTATTTGTCCTTGCTGAGAACCGAATAGGCGGGACGGGGCGCGGGATACGCCTCCCGGGGAAGGTCCCGCGAGGAGATGGCCGACAGCCGCGCCCGGCCCATTCCGGCATGCGCCAGAAGGAAAGCGGCGTAGTCGTAGAACGTGGTCTCCCCCTCGTTGGAGAAATGGAATATGCCCCGCGCGCCGGCATCGAGCAACCGCCGTGCCGCGTCGGCCAGATCCCGTGTGTAGGTCGGGCAACCCCTCTGGTCGGATACGACCTTAAGCTCCTCTCCCTTTGCGGCCCGCGCGAGAACGGAGAGGGCGAAATTCCGTCCCGGTGCGCCGAACAGCCACTGCGTGCGCAACAGTAGAAAATCCGGGACGACCTCCTGTACCGCTTGCTCGGCGGCAAGCTTGCTCCTGCCGTACGCAGACAGCGGACAGGTGGGATCGTCCTCCCCGTAGGGGCGTTTTGACGTTCCGTCAAAGACGTAGTCCGTTCCGAACGTGACGAGCAGGGCCCGATGCTCCCGGCAGGCGAGAGCCACGTTCCGGGTCCCCCCGGCGTTTAAATCGAAGGCGATTCCCTCCTCCTGCTCGGCCCGGTCCACGGCCGTGTAGGCGGCACAATGGAGGACCACGTCCGGGAGAAACCCCCCGACATGCCGCATGCACGCCTTCGCGCTCGTCACGTCGCACTCCGTGCGGTCCGTGGCCAGGATTTCATATCTGGAGGAAAACGTCCGGCGTATTTCCTTCCCGAGCAGGCCGTCCGCCCCGGTGATCAGCATTTTTCCCGCCCGCGCGGTCTGATTTCGCCCCGTCATTCTCGTCGTTCCCCCGTCTAGATCCCGGCCGTCCCGATACCGCTCAGGCTGAACATGAGACGGAAACTGGTTTCGTCGGGCCTCGTCTTCCTGTTCACCTCGAATCCCAGGCTCCAGCAATCGCTTCGCGGGTACCACGAAAGCGTTGCCGATCCCTCCGTCAGCTCCCTGTTCCGAAGGGAATAGTCCGTCGTGGTCTGTAGTCCCAACACCCGGAAGGGACGGAAGTTCAGCTGGGCGTAAATATCCTCGGAAAGATTCCGCGAGCTTCGGTACTCCAGGAGTACCCGGTTCAGGTCACTCTTCCTCCACTCCCCTCCTACCCGCGCCGTGGTGATCTTGTTCTCTTCGGGATCGAAAAGGGTCTCCCCCGAAAGGCTCCATTCCGGTGCGGGTACTACCCGAACCCGGGCAAACAGATCCGAGGAACGCGGTACCTTCCGTTCCTCCCCCCCCGCGGCCAGATCGATCTGGCTTCGCAAGGTCCGCACAAAAGGCGAAAGGGGATCGACGTACGGCGCGGACGCATCGCGTTCGTCCATCTCCAGGGCCCAGGACAGTTCGAAAATGGCGATTTCGGAAGGGCCGGTTTCCTCCATGCGGAGCACCCTCTGGTATAAAGAGAAGAGAAACTGGCGCTGATCGGAGACCCGGGACCACATGTCGGTGACGGAAATGTCGGCCTGGTCCGTTTCGGGAACCCAGCGGAATTTCGCCACTGGACTGACGATATGGACCAGGCGGTTGCCTCCGCTCCGCAGGTATTCCCTCCGGAAGTCCAGTTCCAGGGTTGCTCCTCCGTTGGGAACGACCCGGCCCGCCGTCTGCTTGCCGGTCTTGTCCGACGTGGGGACCGAACCGAGGAAGTCCACGGAAAGAAACGGAGTGAAAAAAACCGACGGGTAGAGCGTGATGGGCCGGGAGAAGTCCACCGAGCCCCTCCCCCTGGCCTCCCGATCCCCGGCCCGGCGGTAGAAATACGTGGTCTGCAACTCGCCCCCGGCGGCAACTCCCGTTTGTCCCAGGGAACGGGGAAGAATCGTCGCCGAGTACTCGGGAAGCCTATGTACGGTATTATCGTCGGGCGTCCCCTGGACATCCTCCACCCAGGTCACGGCAAGGGCATGCGAATCGTTCGATCCCTTCCACGCGGTGAACCCGCGCGAGGGAATGTGCCGGGCCGTCCTCAGGATGTCCTCCTCCACCAGGTCGAAGTAGTACTGGTCGTCGGAGGGAATGTCCCACCAGGCATTCGCGGACCAGTGCTCCGAGTACTGAAATATGTTTTTCCCGTAAAACCGGTACCTTGTATCCTCTGTCTCCTGGTCGTAATACAAGGTCGCCCTGACGTCACCCTCCGATTTGCTGTTGAGCGCGAACCGGTACTCCGCCTCCGGCCGGTATCCCCTCTGCGTCATCGCGTCCAGGGTGAACGTGGCGTCGCTCCATCGGTTGATCGCCCAGTAGTAAGGCAACTGGATCGTATAACCGCGCGTGGAGCTGTGCGAAAACGAGGGAAGCAATAACCCGCTCTGCCTTTTGAGTTTGATGGGGAACGCGGCCCACGGAAACCAGAGGACGGGAATGCCCCGGATGCGGAACGTTACATCCCGGGCCACGGCATATCCGTCGATCGTCACATTCGATCGGCGGATTCCGAATTTCCAGTCCGGTTCGGGGTCGCAGGGGCATGTCGTAAGTTCCCCCTTCCGGATGAAAAAGGACCGCTTCCCGGTCTTCTCGAACCGCTCGCTCGAAATCTGGTACTGGTTCGAGCGGATGCGTATCCTCCCGTTGTACAGTACGCCGAGTTCGGTCCTGATGTTGAGCACGATTCTGTCGAAGGAGAACTCGTCCCCCTCCTGCTCGTAGTGAACGTTCCCGTTGAACTCCGCTTCCCCCGATCCCGCGTTGTACAGGATCCGGTCCGCCCGGATCGTCCTGTTGCCGAACCCTACTTCGACGTTCCCTTCGGCGAACGCAATACCGGTGTCCTCGTCGTACGATATCGTGTCCGCGGACAAGGTTACGGGACCTCCCAGCGCAAGTCCATCCTCGAGAGCCGGTGCGAAATCCGAAAACGTTCCTGCCCTTTCCGCCATTACCGGCCGCACCCCTGAGGAGAAAAAGACCAGTATCGCTGCGCAGGCAAGGAATGCGCCCTTCCCCCCTCCCAGGAGATTCACCCGACTCTCCCCCCGCGGAACCGGTAGGCGTCCGCCGCCGCCATCAGGGAACCGCACACGATGGTCATTCCCTCCTTGCCTGCCCATCTCCGTGCGATGGCCCACCCGTCGGCGAAGTCCTTCGCCTCCCGGTACCGGATCCCCGCCTTGCGGAGCGCGGACGACAGGACGGGCAGCGGGGCAGCCCGGTCCGCTTCCATGGGATAAACGACGACGCCGTCCACGACGGCGGCGATCTCCCTGAGGAAGCCGGCAATGTCCTTGTCGACGAGCATGCTCCACAGAGCCACGATTATTTCCGCCCTCCCGCCGCATCTTCTCTTTGCCAATTCCCGGGCGAGGGCCCCTGCGGCAGCCGGGTTGTGGGCTCCATCAACCCAGGCCCCGACGTTTCGCTTCCCCGGCAGGGGCGAATACCGGCCGGGCCAGCTTGCCTCTCCCAGGGCGCGCCGCGCGGCCCGCGTGAATTTTTCCTCCGCCACACCCCGGGACGCAGCTACGATCCACGAGGCCGCCAGGGCAAGCAGGGCGTTGTGACGCTGAAATTCCCCCTGCATGCCGACCTTGATCCGCTTGAGGTAAATACCGGGGAGGAGAAACGATATTCGCCCCTCCGGGCACTCTTCCCAGCGAAGGTCCCGGTCCAATTCCCAGACCCGGCTTCCTTTTGCCCTCGCCACGGAAAGGACGACTTTCCGGGCGGACGGGGGAAGTCTTCCCAGAACCGCGGGGATGTTTCCCCGCAGGATCCCCGCCTTCTCGGAAGCGATCTCCTTGAGGGATTTGCCGAGCCATTCCGCATGGTCCCGCCCGACGTTCGTGATGACGGACACCACGGGGAGGCAGAGATTCGTCGCATCCCATCGCCCTCCTAAGCCCGTCTCCATGACGGCCAAGGATACTTCCCTCTCACGGAACCAGTCGTAAGCGATCCATGTCATCTCCTCGAAGTAGGAAAGGGGCTCCCCGACCCTGTCCGCAACGCCTTCGGAAAGCGCAGCGGCTTTCCCGGCTGACCGGGCAAAGTCGTCGGGGGGAATTTTCCTTCCCCCCACGCGGATTCGTTCCTCCGGCATGAGAAGGTGGGGAGACGTGTACAGACCGACGGGTTCGTCCAGCATCCGGCGAAGGACCGCATCCACGAAGCACGCGGTCGATCCCTTTCCGTTTGTCCCGGCGATGTGAACCGTCCGAAAGGCACGTTCGGGGTGCCCTGTCATTTCGCATGCGGCGAGAATGCGTTCGAGTCCCGGCCGAATCCGTTCCGGACGCCGGGCTCCCCCTGTGTGCCTCATTTCCCGGCGGGGGGCTCCAGAAACCGGAGAATCTGCGTCAGCGTCGGCTTGAGCTTCGTCCGCTCGACGATCATATCCACCATCCCGTGTTCCAGAAGAAACTCGGCGCGCTGGAATCCCTCCGGAAGCTTCTGCTTGATCGTCTGCTCGATGACGCGGGGTCCGGCAAACCCGATGAGCGCCCTGGGCTCCGATATGATGATGTCTCCGAGCATGGCGAAACTCGCCGCAACTCCCCCCGTGGTGGGGTCTGTCATCACGCTGATAAAGGGAACCTTCGCGTCGGAAAGTCTTGCCAGCGCGGCGCTGGTCTTCGCCATCTGCATCAGGGACAGCGTCCCCTCCTGCATCCTCGCCCCGCCGGACGCGCTGACGATGAGGAACGGGCGCTTCCGTTCAAGGGCGTGCTCGCCCGCCATCGTGATCTTCTCCCCGACCACGCATCCCATGGACCCGCCGAGATACTCGAAGTCGAGCACCCCCATGACGACCTCGATCCCGTTGATCAGACCGGTACCCGTGATCACCGCTTCCTTGCGTCCCGTCTTCTTTTTCGCATCCTTGAGCCGGTCGGTGTACTTCTTCGTGTCCGTAAAGGAGAGCATGTCGACGGACTCCATGTCCTCCCCGAATTCCCGGAACGTTCCCTCGTCCACGATGGATCGGATCCTTTCCGGCGCCGGAATCCGAAAATGGTAATTGCATTTCGGACAGACGTTGAGATTCCGCTCGACCTCGGGCTTGTAGATGATCTCGAGGCAGGCGTCGCACTTGATCCACACCCCATCGGGTGTCTTGATCCGCCTTTCTCCTTCCTCCTTCTTCCGGAACAGTCGTATCGCCATTGCTCGGTCACCTCATCGCTTTCTTGAGGGAATGCACGAACCGACGGAGGGCGTCCGGGCCCTTCCGCGAGGCCCCGTGACGCTCCACCACCTTGACGCATGCACTCCCGACCACCGCCGCATCGGCGTAAGAAGTCGCCGCCTTCGCCATGGCGGGATGGGAGATCCCGAAACCGACCGCGACGGGAATGCGGGTCTGCGCCTTCACTTCCTGCGTCCACCTCAGGAGTCGGGGGGGGAACGATTTTCTTGTGCCTGTGGTCCCGGTAACCGAAATCAGGTACAGGAAACCCGAACCGATCGCGGACGCGTTCCGTATCCGCTTCTCGCCGCTGGTCGGAGAAACGAGCGGGATCCAGTCCAGCCCCGATCTTCTTGCCTGTGGCGCCATCTCCCGGGCTTCCTCCGGAGGAAGATCCACCACCAGGACCCCGTCCGCTCCGGCGGCCCGGGCATCCCGGCAGAATTTTCGCACCCCGTACTGAAGGAAAGGGTTAAAGTACCCGAACATCACCACGGGCGTGTCATGTCTTTTCCGGAAGTCGGACAGCAGGGACAGTGCGCGCCCGGGAGTCATTCCTCCCGCGAGGGAGCGCCGGGAAGCCGCCTGGATCGTCGGTCCGTCCGCCATCGGGTCGGAAAACGGTATCCCCAGTTCGAGTATGTCCGCTCCCCCTGCGGCCGCGCTGCACAGGTAGGCCAGAGAGGCACGCGGGGCCGGATCCCCGGCGGTAAGGAATACCACCAGCCCCTTCTCCCCGGATTTTCCGAGGCGGGCGAACACCTTCTCAATGCGGGACACGCCCGGCCCTCTTCCCTTCCGCAACGATGGCGATGTCCTTGTCTCCCCTCCCGGACAGGTTGATCACGACCGACTCGGTCCTTCGCATTTTCCGCGCGAGGCGGAATCCGTACGCGATTGCGTGGGAGGATTCGAGGGCCGGCAGGATCCCTTCCCATCGCGAGAGCAGGTCGAACCCCTCGAGCGCCTCCCGGTCCGTGACCGCAACGTAGACGGCCCGTCCGGTGCTTTTGAGGAACGCATGCTCCGGCCCGACTCCGGGGTAGTCGAGCCCCGCGGATACGGAGTGGGCCTCCCGGATCTGGCCGCTCGCATCTTGTAAAACGAACGATTTGCTCCCGTGCAGTACGCCCGTGCGCCCCCGGCACAGGGGGGCCCCGTGCCTGCCCGTCGCCAGTCCCAGCCCACCGGCTTCCACCCCGACGAGCTTCACTTTTTTCCGTCCCAGGAACGGGGTAAAAATTCCCATGGCGTTGCTTCCCCCTCCCACACAGGCCACGACCGCGGAGGGAAGGCCGTTTTCGATCTTCTGAAACTGCCGGATGCACTCCTTCCCGATCACGGACTGGAAGTCGCGGACCATCATCGGGTAGGGGTGGGGCCCCGCGGTGGACCCGATCAGATAATGGGTGGTTCGGACGTTCGTAACCCAGTCCCGCAGCGCCTCGTTCATGGCGTCTTTCAGGGTTTTGCTCCCGGAGCGGACCGGGACGACCTCCGCGCCGAGAAGCCGCATCCGGAAAACATTCGTTCGCTGGCGGCGGATATCTTCCGACCCCATATAGACCGCACAGGGAATTCCCATCTTCGCGCACACCGTCGCGGTGGCCACGCCGTGCTGCCCCGCTCCCGTCTCCGCGATAATCCGGTTCTTTGTCAGCCTCCTGGCAAGAAGCCCCTGTCCGAGCGTGTTGTTGATCTTGTGAGAACCCGTGAAGGCGAGATCCTCCCGTTTCAGGTAGATTTTTGCCCCCTTCCCCTTCTCCGTGAGGCGGCGGGCGAAGTAGAGGGGGGTGGGACGTCCTGCGTATTCCCGGAGCATACCGTCCCATTCCTCCCGGAATCGCCTGTCCCGTATCGTCTCCCGGTACGCCTTTTCCAGCTCGATGAGCGCGGTCATCAGCGTTTCCGCAACGTACCGCCCCCCGAAGGGACCGAAATGTCCGTTCCGGTCAGGCCAGCGATTACCCGCCGATTCCCGCAATCCCGAATCCTCCTCTCGCGTGATCCACGAACGCCTTCATTTTTCCCGGGTCCTTCTTCCCGGGTGTCGCCTCGACGCCGGAAGCCACGTCGACCCCGAACGGCCGTGCCGCCCGGATGGCTCCTGCGACGTTCTCCGGAGTAAGTCCCCCGGCGAGCATCCATGGGCGGCCCGAACCGGACGAACCGCCTTTCCCGAACCGGACGAGGGGGCCTCCTGTCGTTCGCCCGAGAGCCTCCCAGTCGAGGGGTTTTCCGGTCCCCCCGTATTCCCCGGGTACGGAGGCGTCAAAGAGAAACGCCCGGCACGGGTAGTCCCGAAAGGCGGAAACCCAAGACCCGTTCTCCAGGTGCACCGCCTTGATCACCGGATACCGGATACGGGCGGCACCGGCCGCAGGCTCGCGCCCCGACAACTGGACCACCCCGATCCCGAGTTTCCCGCAGATCTTTTCGATCCTCTCCGGGCTCTCGTTGACAAACACGGCTACCGCGGTTGCTCTCCCCCGTATCGCCTCCACGATCGGGACGGCCGCCTCCGGGGCGACATACCGGACCGATTCCCGGAAGAAATTGATCCCCACCGCGTCCGCACCGGCCTCCACGGCCAGAACCGCATCCCCGGGGGATGTCACCCCGCACATCTTGATCCGGAACATCTCCCTCCCTACGCCCCCACCTTCGGCAGGTGAGAGAGCGCTTCCCGGATCTTGGTCTCCGGGTGTTCGTGATCGACCAGCTTGCCAGACAGGAAATCGTCGTACGCGGCGAGGTCGAAAAAGCCGTGTCCGCTCAGATTGAACAGGATCGCCTTCTCCTTTCCTTCCTCGTCCGCCCTTTTCGCCTCGACGATCGCCGAATGGATAGCGTGCGACGACTCGGGCGCGGGAAGTATCCCCTCCGCCCGTGCGAAGGAAAGCGCGCTATTGAACACCACCAATTGGTGATACGCCTGCGCCTCGATCAGTCCTTCGTGGCAGAGCTGGCTTACCAGGGGGGATTCGCCATGATAGCGCAGCCCCCCCGCGTGAATCCCCGCAGGCACGAAATCATGGCCGAGCGTGTACATCTTCACGAGCGGCGTCAGTCGGGCCGTGTCGCCGAAGTCATAGGCGTACACTCCCTTGGTCAGGGTCGGGCAGGAGGTAGGTTCCACGGCAATCACGCGCGGATTTTTGCTTCCGGCGATCTTGTCGCGGAGAAACGGAAAACTGATTCCTGCCATGTTGCTCCCTCCGCCGCAGCAACCGATCACCACGTCCGGGTAATCATTGGCGACCTTCATCTGCTCCACGCATTCGAGACCTATCACCGTCTGGTGAAGCAGGACGTGGTTCAGCACCGAACCCAGCGAGTAGCTCGTGTCCTCGCGGGTGACGGCGTCCTCGACGGCCTCGCTGATCGCGATCCCGAGCGAACCCGGCGAGTCCGGGTCGGTTGCCAGAATCTGCCGTCCGCTCTGCGTGTCCTCGCTCGGGGAGGGAACGACCGTCGCGCCGAATACTTCCATCAGCATCCGCCGGTAGGGCTTCTGATGGTAACTGACTTTCACCATGTAGACCTTGGATTCGAGACCGAAGAAGCTCGCGCCGAGGGCAAGCGCGGACCCCCATTGTCCCGCGCCCGTTTCGGTGGCGATCCGCTTCCGTCCGGCCATCTTGTTGTAAAAAGCCTGCGGGATGGACGTGTTCGGCTTGTGGCTGCCCGCGGGGCTTACTCCCTCGTACTTGTAATAGATCCGGGACCGTGTTCCGATCGCCTTCTCGAGCCGCTTGGCCCGGTACATGGGCGAGGGCCTCCAGAGCGCGTAGATCTTGCGGACCTCGTCGGGGATCGGGATGAAGCGCTGCGTCGAGACCTCCTGTTCGATGAGAGCCATCGGGAAGAGGGGGGCGAGGTCGTCCGGGCCGATCGGTTTGCCGGTTCCCGGGTGGAGAACCGCAGCCGGGGGGTTAGGCATGTCGGCCATGATGTTGTACCAGGTCTTCGGAATTTCCGAGTCTTTCAGGACGATCTTCGTTTCCATTCGATACGCTCCTTTTCTGTTTCCTTATTGTACACTCCCGCCTTAAGCCTCCGGATCGTCTCCGCTGCATCCGGGGACCGTACGATCGCTTCTCCCACGAGAAACGCATCCGCCCCCATATCGTAATATCTCTTCACCTCCGCATGGGAGGAAATGCCGCTTTCGACTACCGTGAGCACCCCGGGTGGCGACAGCGGGAGAAGCCGCGCCGCGGTGTCCGGATCGACCCGAAGCGACGCGAGGTCCCGGTTGTTGATCCCTACGATCGTCGCGCCGCTTTCCGCGGCCACCCTCATCTCGGCTTCATCGTGAACTTCCACCAGGGGCTCCAGGCCGTACTCCGCGGCCCGGCGGACCATCTCGGCCGTTTTCCTCCCCAGAACCCCGACGATCAGGAGCACGAGGTCGGCGCCGTTCACGCGCGATTCGGCCAACATGTACTCGTCCAGCACGAAATCCTTCCGGAGGACTGGCAGATCGCCGCACGCAGCCCTCGCTTCGGAGAGATCCCGCAACGTTCCGCCAAAGAAGCGAGTTTCGGTCAGAACCGACACCGCACAGGCCCCTCCATATACATAGGACCTTGCGATTCCCGCCGCATCGAGGTCTTTCCGGATCCATCCCCGGGACGGAGAGGCCCTTTTGATCTCCGCGATGATGCCCGGCCCCTCACCCAGGAAATTCCGGATGTCCCGGCGGCGGAGGTCCGCTCGCGCCTTGTCTGCGATCTCCGGGAACGGCACGGCGGCCTTCCTCTCCGCCAGTTCCTCACGGACGGCGGACACGATCCGGGCGAGGTGTGGCGTCTTCGGGGTCAAACCGCTTTCCCGGTCCCCAGGATGTCCAGGAACTTCCGGAGCCGGTCCATCGCAGCGCCCGAGTCGATCGATCGCTTGGCCAGGGCAATGCCTTCCCGCACATCTTCCGCTTTCCCCCCCGCCACGATGGCGAATCCCGCGTTGAGGAGGACCGCATCCCGGGTAAAGCCGGGCTTCCCGGACAGAACCTCCTTGAGGATCCGGGCATTCGTCGCCGCATCGCCCCCCTTGATTTCCTGGGAGGAGGCGCATTCGAACCCTGCCGACCGCGGGTCGAACAGATACCTTCTCACCGCTCCTTCCTGGATGTCCCACACGATCGTCGGAGCGGAAAGGGTCACCTCGTCCATGCCGTCTGTCCCGTGGACGACGAAGGACCTCCGTTGCCCGAATTCCGCCAGCACCTGGGCGTAGGGCTCCCCGAGGTCTTCGCTGTATACCCCGACGACCTGCCGGTTCGCCCCGGCGGGGTTGCTCAAGGGGCCCAGAATGTTGAAGATCGTCCGGATACCGATCTCGCGGCGGGGGCCGATCGCGTACTTCATGGCCGCATGAAATTTCGGGGCGAACATGAACGTGACGCCGGCCTCGGTAAGCGCCCGCTGTACGTCCGCGAACGATGCCTGTAGGTTCATGCCGAGGCTTTCGAGAACATCGGCACTCCCGGAACGGCTGGTGACCGACCGGTTCCCGTGCTTGGCGACGCGTATCCCCGCGCCCGCAGCCACGAAAGCCACCGTCGTCGAGATGTTGAAGGTGCCGGACCGGTCCCCCCCCGTTCCGCACGTGTCGAGCAGGGGTTCATTCGCAGGGGCCGAGATTTTCGCCGCTTTCTGCCGCATCACCAAGGCCGCCGCCGTTATTTCCTCCGTCGTCTCCCCTTTCATCGCGAGACAGGAAAGGAACGAGGAAATCTGCGCGGGGGTCGCCTCGCCCCCCATGATCATGTTCATCGCGTCCTGCATCTCGTCCGGGGTCAGGTTCTTCCCCGACGCCACCTGCGAGATCGCTTCGCGCATGTTGCCGAAGCAAAGGCGAACCGGCTGACGCGGGTCGATGAGCGAGAGGAAATTCTCGAGAATCCTCATGCCGTACCGCGTAAGGATCGATTCGGGGTGGAACTGCACCCCGTAGACGGGCCGGGAGACGTGCCGGATTCCCATCACCTCGCCGTCCTCCGCCTCGGCGCACACCTCGAGCACCGATGGCAGAGACTCCCGCTCCAGGGCAAGCGAGTGGTACCGCGTCGCCGTCATCGGGTTTTCGATCATGGAGAAGATCCCCTTCCCGTTGTGCAGGATCTGCGAGGTCTTTCCGTGCATCAGCGTGCCGGCGTGTACAACATTCCCCCCGAATGCCTTCCCGATGCATTGGTGCCCGAGGCACACGCCCAGTATGGGGATCCGGTCCGAAAACGCGCGAACCGCTCCGAGGGATATGCCCGCGCTTTCGGGACCACCCGGGCCGGGGGAGATGACAAGGCCGTCGGGCGAAAGGCCGACCAGTTCCTCCACCGAAACGGCGTCGTTCCGGTACACCCTCACCTCCGCCCCGAGTTCGCACAGGTACTGGACGAGGTTGTAGGTGAAGGAATCGTAGTTGTCGATTACTGCGATCACCGGTTCTTCTCCGCCTGGTCGTTCGCCCCCGCCGCCCGGAAGAGGATCCGGGCCTTGCTGTGGATCTCCTCCCACTCCTTCTCCGGGTCCGAATCGGCAACGATTCCGGCCCCTGCCTGGATCATCGCCTCGTCGCCCCTCATGACGATCGTTCGGATCGTAATGCAGAAATCCATGCTCCCCTGCAGGTCGAAATACCCTACCGACCCCGCATAGATTCCCCGCCGGAACGGTTCGAGCTCCTCGATGATCTCCATCGCGCGGATTTTCGGAGCCCCCGTGACCGTCCCCGCAGGGAAAGCCGCGCGGAGAACGTCAAAGGCGGTCATCTCCTTGCGAAGTCTTCCGATGACGTTGGAGACGATGTGCATCACGTGCGAATACCTCTCCACCACCATCTGCTCGTCCACCTTGACCGTCCCCCACTCCGACACCCGGCCGACGTCGTTCCTCCCGAGGTCCACGAGCATCACGTGCTCGGCAAGTTCCTTCGGGTCGGAGAGAAGTTCGGCCTCCATGCGACGGTCTTCCTCGGCCGTCGTTCCCCGGGGGCGCGTGCCGGCGATAGGGCGGAG
>JBAUKK010000010.1:0-1872 GCA_049577645.1 Candidatus Deferrimicrobiaceae bacterium | reverse complement strand
CCCTCAAGGTGACCGGGAAGACGGGGGCGGTGCTTGGCGTGGCGCAGGTGTCCGAGGAGGACGACGTGATGCTGGTCACCGACGGGGGGAAAATCATCCGGATGCCGGTCCGGGAGATCCGCATCAGCGGGCGGAACACCCAGGGAGTCCGCCTGATTGGGATGGAGGAGAACGAGCATGTCGCCTCCCTCGCCCGCCTGGCGGAGAAGGAAGAATAGACCACGGCGTGCCTCATATCCCAAAGATGGCTGCATTCGGCCGCCGCTGCATCCGCTCCGGCTTCGTTGCGCTCCCTCGCCGTACTCGCCAAGTACGCCTCGGTCGTGCGTCTCGCCGGGAGCGGCGCATCGACGTCCTCGGTGCGTCACCCTCTTTGTGACATGAGACAACCAGCGGCCTTTGCAACTCGCTTCACGGCATGAGACACACCGCCGTCTCCGCCCCCTTCCTTCTTCTGCTCGTTTTGGCGTCGGTTGTGCCGGTGTCCTGCTCCGACCCCGCGCGGGCGCGATTCGAGCGGGCGGAGAAGGCGTTCCTCGAAAAGAAAATGGACGCCGCCCTGGCCGACTACCGGTCGATCCCGATCGATTTTCCCCAGTCCCGGCATGCGCCCGCCGCTCTCCTGCGGCAGGGAGATATCTTCGGATCGTACTACCGCAATGCGGAGGCCTCCGTGGAGGTGTACACCTCGCTCCTGTTCAACTACCCCGGCTCCCCGGAGGCCCCGCGCGCGGCGATACGCCGGGCGGAGATCCACCTGTGGCAGTTTTTCGACTACGCCACCGCCGTGGCGGATCTCGAACTTGTCCGGGCCCAGTACCCCGGGTTCGCGGAAATGGACCACGTGATGCTGCTCCTGGCGAAGGCATACCGGGGGCTTCCCGACCCTGCGAGGCAGGCGAAGGTTTTATCGGAACTGATCGAGCAGTACCCGGATTCCCCGCGTGCGATGGAGGGGAGGTGGATGAACGCCTACACACTCCTTGGGCAGGAGCAGTACGCGGAGGCGGACCGGGAATTCGAGAGGATCCTCTCCCTGGTCTCGGACCGGAAGGAAGCGGCGCGGGCGCGATGGGGGATGGCCCAGGCGAGGGAAGGGCGGGGGGACTTCGCGGCGGCGCTTTTGCTGTACGAGGCGATCCGGGAGGATTATGAGGATCCCGAATTTATCGCGGGAAAGGTGGAGCGCCTGAAAAACCGGCTGAAAACGCGGTAGACTTTTTTCCCATGGGTTTAGATGTCAGGAGGACCCGGCAAATGACCACGGAACACGCAGGCCGGATCGCGGTTATCGGAGGAGGGTCGTGGGGTACGGCGTTCGCCGCCATGCTGGCGGAGCGGCACAAAGATGTCTCCCTGTGGATTCGCGAGAAGGAGGTGTGCGCCACGATCCGCTCGGATCGGGAAAACCGGGCGTTTCTCCCCGGGGTGAAGGTGCCGGAAGGCGTATGCGCGACGACGTGTCTGGAGGAAGCGTTGGCTGGGCGAACCATCGTCGCTTTCGCGGTTCCCTCGCAGCATATGCGCGAACTTGCGGGTCTGTGCGGCCCGCACTTCGTTCCGGGAGCCGTCGTCGTCTCCCTGGCGAAAGGGCTGGAGAACGGGACGCTCCTGCGGATGACGGAAGTTCTGGCGCAGGCCCTGCCGGGGTCCCGGACCCGGCTTGCCGTCCTGTCCGGCCCGACCTTCGCGGGGGAAGTCGCGCGAGGGAGCCCTTCCGGTGCAACCGTGGCGTCGGAGGACCCGATGGTGGCGTCTTCCCTGCAAACCGTGTTTTCGGGGAAGCGGTTCCGCGTCTATGCCGGCACGGACGTAACCGGCATCGAGATCGGCGGAGCCCTGAAAAACGTGATGGCGATCGCCGCGGGGATG
>JBAUKK010000009.1:0-5367 GCA_049577645.1 Candidatus Deferrimicrobiaceae bacterium | reverse complement strand
GAACAGTACCTTGGCGTCGTCAAGGCGGTTCTCGGCCAGCGCAATTCTGCCCTGTAGGTACTTTCCATCGGGGTCTTTATTGTTTCCCCTCAAGATCGCATCCACTTCGGACTTCGCCTCGTCGGTCCTGCCGGTATCCAGCTTGATTTCCGCCAGGACTTTGCGTGCCTTCTGTGAGTCCATTTCCCGGATCACGCCGTTCAATTCCTTCTCGGATTCCTCAATTCTTCCCTGGAACAGGTAATGTTGTGCGAGGGCGATCTTCAAATCCTCCTTCTCACCGCTCAGTTCAATTGCCCGCCGGTACTCCTTCTCTCCCTCGTCTTTGTTTCCCGACGCGAAGAAGAAATTTCCCCGGGTGACGTGTACCTCCGCGGAATCGGGATCGGCGGCGAGCGCCCGGTCGAACCACTTCTTGGCCGTCTTCGTGTCTCGCTTGAGGAGGTAGAGATTCCCGAGCGAGAGGATCGGCTTGGGATTTCGTGGGTCGAGGTCGACCGCTTCCCTTAGCTGCTCGATCGCGTCGTCCATCTCTCCCCACCGGCTGGCCACCGAGGATTTCAGAATGTACCCTTGGGGATTTTTGGGATTTGTTTTTACAAGGTTGTCGGCTATCTGGGAGGCACGATCCTTCTCCCCCATTACAAAGTAGATTTCGCCTAATATCCTCTTCGCTTCGTAGTTCGCCGGATCGAGGTCCACCGTTTTTTGAAGTGCTGTATAGGCGGTCCCTTTGTCCTTGGCCTTGAGAGCGGTCTCTGCTAGTTTCCATCGTAGCGCCGCGTTATCGGGGGCGGCTTTGACGGCATTCTTGTATTCGATTACAGCCTCCTTCAATTTCCCCTCCTGGACATATTCATCCCCTCGCCGGGTATGCTTTGCGACAAGTTCCTCGGGAGAACTCGCGCAGGCGGTGATGAATACCGCCAACAGGCAAAGGCAACCTAGTCGTCCTATCCACCGCAGCATACAACCCCTCCGAATCTGCAAATCCCCCAGATAATATCGGTAAAACGGATCTGGTTCTTAAGCCCTGATGGATCCTCATTCACTCCTGGATCGCCCCTCATACCCATGTGGTTTTTGTGTTATGTACCTCCTCAAACTTGTCAATTCAGTAAAACTATTGTAACGTGAAACCGATGGCTTCTCTAAGTATTGGTTTTCGCTCAACATTGTCCGGACCCGCGGACCAAGGGAAGGGGTAGGAGATGCGGAAAACGGTGCGAACGGGGAAGGCTCCGGCAGCCATCGGGCCCTATTCCCAGGCCATCCACTCGGGGGGCTTCCTGTTCTGTTCGGGGCAGATCCCGCTCGCCCCCGCCACGGGGAAGATGGTCGAAGGCGGGATAGGGGCACAGACCGAACGGGTGCTGCGCAACCTGGCCGCCGTTCTGGAGGCGGGCGGCGCCTCCCTTCGATCGGTCGTCAAGACGACCGTCTATCTCGTCGACCTGTCCGATTTTCCGGCGATGAACGAAGTGTACGGGACGTTTTTCCCGGAAAATCCGCCGGCGCGCGCGACCGTCCAGGTGGCGAAGCTTCCCGCGGGGGCGCTGGTGGAAATCGACGCGGTCGCGTCGGTCGAATGAATCAGAGGACTTTCGATATCCGCCCGGACTTGATGCACTGCGTGCAGGCGTGGACGCGGCGGACGGTCCCGTTGGTGACCGTCTTCACGCGTTGCACGTTGGGCTTCCATTTTTTCCGGGACCGGTTGTTGGCGTGGGAAACGCTGTTCCCGAAATTGGGTCCTTTTCCGCAAATCGAGCACTTGGCCATGGTATCCTCCGAAATGAAAACCCAAGAAAATTACCACGGATGCTAGGGCGAAAGCAAGATCAAATTCGATTGGGAGCCCCCCGGAAGAAGAAAGGGGTTCGCCGGGCGGCAATCGTACTGATCCTCCTCCTGGCCGCCGCCGCGGCGACTCCCCACCTTCTCGCGCGCGGCGAGGCGCCTTCGTCCGGAAAGGAGGCGGACGCCATCCTGGTGCTGACCGGGGGAGAGAACCGGATCGCCGAAGGGTTTCGCGCCTGGAAAGAGGGGAAGGGGAAAGAGCTTTTCATCCTCGGGGCGGGGCGGGAGGCGAGGCTTTCGAGCATTCTTCCCGCGGGGACGGAGGTTTCTCCCGCCGAGCTCATGCGGATCCACATCGAGGGGTGGTCGGAGACCACGCTGGAAAACGCCTTCTCGGCCAAATCGGCCGTGGTCTCACAGGGGTACCGGGAGGTGATTCTCGTCACCTCCGACTACCACGTTCCACGGGCCTACCTTGCCCTGCGAAAGGTCCTGCCCCCCGGCGTTTCGATATCGGTGATCCCGGTGGTCTCGAACTGGAGGCGAAAGGGAGCGTGGCTCCGGCTGCCGCGCCTCTTCCTCGTGGAGGGGTGTAAATACTGGGGGTACCTCTTTTTCCTTCGCTGGGAATGACGATATTTGCTAAGCGTCCGGGTTCCGGTGAAAAAACTCGGGGATTTTCGGCTCCCCCCGGATCTTGACCTTCCTCCCCTCGACCACGAGCCTGCCCGAGAAGAACAGGCGGATCGCCATCGGATAGATCTGGTGCTCCTGCACGAGAATCCGCGCCGCGAGCGTGTCCTCCGTGTCGTCGTCGTACACGGGGACGATTGCCTGGACGATGATGGGGCCGGTGTCGACGCCTTCGTCGAGAAAATGAACGGTGCATCCCGAAAAGCGGACCCCGTAGGCGAGCGCCTGCCCGGGTCCGTGCGTCCCGGGGAAGGAGGGGAGGAGCGCGGGGTGGATGTTCAGGATCCGGTTCGGAAAGGCGCGGACGAAGGCCGGGGTGAGAATCCGCATGAAGCCGGCCAGGCAGACCAGCGCCGCCCCGCTTTTCCGGATGACCTCGGCGAGTCTCGCATCGAATTCCTCCCGGGTCGCAAACCCTTTGTGGTCGACCGCTTCCGTGGGGATGCCGTGCTTCTTCGCCCGGACCAGCCCATACGCATCCGCCTTGTTGCTGATGACGATTCCGACCCGGCAGGGGATCTCCCCCCTCTCGGAGGCGTCGATAATCGCCTGCAGGTTGGACCCGCTTCCCGAGACGAGCACGGCAATCGACGGTCTTTCGCTCATGATTTTCCTCCCGTCAACAGGACCCCGGGCTCCCCGCGCTTTCCTTTTCGGACCTCCCCGATCGCGAAAGCGGGGATGCCGCTCCTGCGGAAGTGGCGCAACGACCTGTCCGCATCCCCGGGGCGCACGATCAGGACCATGCCGATCCCCATGTTGAATGTCCGGTACGCCCCGGTCTCGGGAAGCCGCGCCGATTCAACGAGGGTGGGGAAGACCGGCGGCACCGCCCAGGTTCCCTTTTCCACAACCGCAACCAGTCCGCGGGGAAGGACTCTCGGGAGGTTTCCGATGATCCCGCCCCCCGTGATGTGCGCCATGCCGCGGATCCTTACCTTCCGGGAAAGGGAGAGCACCGGGCGAACGTAGATCCTCGTGGGGCGGAGCAGTTCCTCGGCCACCGTCGCGCCCCACTCCGGGATCCGGGACGTCACCCGCTTTTTCATCCTCCCGAAGACGATCTTCCGCGCGAGCGAGTACCCGTTGCTGTGAAGCCCTGAGGAGGAAAGCCCGATCAGGGCGTCTCCCGGCCGCACGGCGCTCCCGGTAATGATCCGCTTCCTGTCGACGGCCCCCACCGCGAAACCCGCAAGGTCGAATTCCCCCGCCGCGTACACGGAGGGCATCTCGGCGGTCTCTCCTCCGAGAAGGGCGCATCCGGCCTGCCGGCACCCCTCCGCGACCCCCGAGACGATCTCGGCCCCGTCGCGCGCGGAGAGCTTTCCCGTGGCGTAGTAATCGAGAAAGAAAAGGGGTTCGGCGCCGTGTACCAGGATGTCGTTCACGCACATGGCCACGAGGTCGATGCCCACCGTCCCGAACCGCCTCGCCATCGCGGCGACCTTCACCTTGGTCCCCACGCCGTCCGTTCCCGCTACGAGAACGGGATCGCGGTACTTCCCCGCGGGGAACCGGAAGAATCCCGCGAATCCTCCGATGCCACCCAGGACCTCCCTGCGGTGCGTCATGCCGACGATCGGGCGGATGAGGGAAACCAGGCGGTCCCCCTCGTCGATGTTCACGCCGGCGGAGGCGTAGGTGACCGTTTTCTTCACGATTTTTCCCCTCGAAAGACCCCAGAATGCACCCCCACGTTACTGATTCGTCCCGTTCAATGTCAATGCTTTTTCCCCCCGCATTTTGTACAATGATCCGGTTTTTACGGGAATTCCGCAGGCGTGAGGGAATGGCGAAGAAGATCGGCATCGTGATTCTCGGCGACGAGGTGCTCAAGGCCGAGATCCGGGAGAGCAACACCGCCTACATGCTGCCCGTTCTCAACCGGTGGGGGGCGGAGGTGGTGCTTTGCGCCATTCTCCCCGACGATGTGCCGACCGTTGTGCGTCACCTGCGCTCGTACCTTTCCGAAGTCGACCTGCTGATCCTGACGGGCGGAATCGGCCCCACGCCGGACGACATCACGCGGGAGGCCGTGGCGGCCGTCGCCGGGGTGCCGCTCGTCGTCCACCCGGAGGCGAAAGCCCGTCTCGAGGCGTACTACGGCGGACGGGTGGACGCCGACAGGATCGTGATGGCGCAGGTGCCGGAAGGGGCGGTTCTCATCCCCAATCCGGTAAGCGGCGCTCCCGGGTTCCTCGCGGGGCGGATGGCCGTATTTCCCGGAATCCCCCGCCTGCTCCACGAGATGTTTGGCTGGCTCAAGCCCCTCGTGGAAGGCAAAAGAAAATCCCGGGTGACCCTGTACAGCCAGGCACCCGAGTCCGCCTATGCATCCCTCATGCGGGAGACGATCGCCGGTTCCCCGGGAGTGACCATCGGCTCCTACCCCATGCTGGAAGGGGAGTACCGGGTCCGGGTCGTCTTCCGCTCCGAGGAGTTTCCGCGGGCGTCGTCGTCTGCGGACTATTTCACCGAGCGGATGCAGGCGGCGGGGATGGAGATTTCCCGCCGGGAGGAGGATAGGGGAACCGATGAGGAAGCATAGGGTTCTTCCTGTTTTGGTATCTCTTGCGGTAATTATCCCGCTTCTCCCGGGCTCCTTCCTTCGGGCGGAGGGGACGGAAGAGGCGAGGAAGGCGGGCTGGGAGGAGAGCACCCCGGGGCGATGGAACTCTTTGCCCGAGAGAAAGGTGGAGGCGGGAGGCGACAGCTTTCGGGCGGATGTCGTCCTGCCCCCGGGGACGGGCGTACTCTGGGAAAAGAAGATGAACAAGACCCTTTCGCCCGGGGACGCACTGGAGATCGAGATGGTTTCCTCCGGAAAGAACGGAACCTCCCGGGACTACGACCGGTACAGGGCGCATTTCCCCG
>JBAUKK010000008.1:0-10320 GCA_049577645.1 Candidatus Deferrimicrobiaceae bacterium | reverse complement strand
TGCGGAAGGTGAACCCCGCCCCCACTTTGGGGGAAAGGATAAGCCCCGTGCTTACCATGGGGTCCGCAAAGGAGAGATAGCACGGGAGGTTGTACGCCCCGGGGTCGGTCTTGTCGGCGGCGAAGAGCAGGAACGGCTCGTTCGGGCGCTCCTCGAACTCCATCTCCGCGACGGCGGGCCCCATCCCTTTCACGTTCCCGGAGAAGGAATCCTTCAGCAGGTCCTGGCCGGCGCCGTAGAGCCCCTGCTCCTTCGCCACCTCTGTCCCCGCAAGGAAGGTGTCCCAGGCGAGCTTGTGCACCTCTTCGTTCAAAACTCCCCCGGTGTGCGTCATGAGAATCGCGATGTCGTCGCCGGTGAACCCCACGTGGAAATCGAGCAGAAGCGTTTTCCCCTTCTCCGCGACGGATCTTCGCACCGTCTCGACGAGCCGGACGCTCGGCTGGATATGGCCTCCGATGGAGCCGATATCCGCCTTGATTACGGACAATGTGATCTTCATCGGTCACCTCCTCGAAAGGTTGATTCGGCCAGAATGCCCCGATACCATCGCACAAACCTTGTAACCCCCTCCATGACGGGGATTTTCGGGTCGTATCCGATCTCCGCTCGGGCGCGTGTGATGTCCGCGAACGTCACGGGAACATCCCCCGGCTGTACCGGCAGAAACCGGCGCTTCGCCGGGATTCCGGTGGCCTCCTCCAGCAGGCCGATGAGGTCGGACAGGGAGATCGTGGCGGACTCCCCGAGGTTGTAGACCCGGTACCCGGGCGGCGCAAAGAGCGCGCCCAGGACCCCGCCCACCACGTCGTCTATGTACGTGTAGTCGCGCCTGCTCGACCCGTCCCCGTAGACGTCGATTGCCTTCCCCTCGTGGAGAAGCCTGGTGAACTTGTGGATCGCCATCTCCGGTCGCTGCCGCGGACCGTACACGGTAAAGAAGCGAAGCGACGCGATGTTCATCCCGTACAGGTGGCAATATGTATGGCACAAGAGCTCCCCCGCCTTCTTCGTTGCGGCGTAGGGGCTTACCGGGCGGTCGACGGAGTCGTCTTCGGAAAAAGGGATCTTCGAGTTCCCGCCGTACACCGACGAGGACGAAGCGAACAGAACGCGGCGGAGGGCCCGGTTTCTCGCCCACGCAAGGATACGCGCGGTGCCCGACACGTTCACATCGGCGTACCCTGCCGGATCGGCCAACGACGGGCGAACGCCCGCCTTCGCGGCCAGGTGGATGAGCGCGTCTGCGGGAAAGGAGTCCCCCCACCGGCCAAGCGCGGCTTCGTCCCGGATGTCGCCTTCCGTGAAGCGGAACTCCGGGTAGGCGGACAGGATCGCCAGGTTCCGTTCCTTGAGCGACCGGTCGTAGAAGGGGTCGAAGTTGTCCAGTCCGTGGACACGGTCGCCCCGGGAAAGGAGGGCTTCCGCTACTTGGGACCCGATGAAACCGGCAACTCCGGTAATGAAAATCGTAGCGGCCAAGAGGAC
Organism: Candidatus Deferrimicrobiaceae bacterium; assembly: GCA_049577645.1. GTDB lineage: Bacteria > Desulfobacterota > Deferrimicrobia > Deferrimicrobiales > Deferrimicrobiaceae > CSP1-8. The sequence goes on along the minus strand of JBAUKK010000008.1, from coordinate 8,832 downwards.
CTCCGGGGCGGACCAAACGCGGAACGTACGGAACCAATAATATCACTTTATCGAAAAAATTGAATCCGGCCTGGAGCGCACCCCGCCATACTTGACACCGCGCCTCGCTTCGGCCGAGAATACGACTACGGCGGCATAGCCAAGTGGTAAGGCAGAGGACTGCAAATCCTTTATCCCCCGGTTCGAATCCGGGTGCCGCCTCCATGAAAATCAAGGGCCTGGAGCAAATTTGTGGGTTTTTTTTCTGTCCGGTCGGGATGCAAGCGGGGTCAGACGCATTGACGACAACGGACCCGGTCGATCCCCTCTTCACGCAGCGGCTTGCGAACCCTTACGGCGCCCCCGTTTCCATCGAGACGGCGCGCAAGGCGACCGCTGCGGGTATCGCCGAGGGGAAGAAGAACGGTTGGACCGTCGCCGTTGCGGTCGTCGATCCGGGCGGCGTGCTGGTGTACTTCGAGCGAATGGACGGCACCCAGACCGCCAGCTCCGACATCGCGATCGAGAAAGCGCGCACAGCCGTGGCCTTCAAGCGTTCGACCAAGCTGTTCGAGGAAGGGATCGTGGCGGGTCGCCTGCAAAACCTCGGGCTGCCCGGCGTCCTGCCGATCGATGGTGGCGTCCCGCTGATCGAGGACGGCCGGATCGTCGGCGCGATCGGCGTGAGCGGCGCACAACCCGAGCAGGACGGAGTCTGCGTCAGGGCCGCAATCGATGGACTGGCCGGGGAGAAGGCAGGGGACAAGTCGAAGGAGAAGTGAGACGAAGATTTTCACCACGTCGCCCGGATCTACCTTCCCGTCAAGACTTTCAGGATACAGGGGCTTAGCCAACTCCGGCTGAGTCCCTGTTTCTTTCCCGCCCGCCGGGAGGGCGAACGGAGAACCGGGACGGTCTGTCTTTGCTGGGGCTATTTCGCTGAGGTTTTATGGTATCTTTCCGTGGAGTGTGCCCGGGTGGCGGAACTGGCAGACGCACGGGACTTAAAATCCCGTGGCCGAATAGGCCGTGCGGGTTCGATCCCCGCCCCGGGCACCAAACTTCGCTCTTCATCGCCGCAATTCGACCGGGATTTCGGGGCTACGGTTGGCGAACCACAGGGCATAGGAGGCCCAACCATGAATCAGGCGCAGTTCGTGACGCTTGCCGAGGCCGCCACCGTTGTACCTTCGGGGGCGAAGATCGCGATCGGCGGGGCGATGGTCATGAGCCCGATGGCGTTCGTCCGGGAGTTGATCCGGCAGAAGAAGAGGGACCTCGACCTCGTCGTCGTTCCCGTGGGGGGTATCAACGTCGACCTGCTGGTCGGCGCGGGGTGCGCCCGCTCCATCGAGTTTCCCCAGATATCGATGGGGGAGTTCGGCATGGCGCCGAACTTCCGGCGGGGAGTCGAAAGCGGTCGAATCGTCACGCACGAACACTCCTGACCCGGCATCCTGGCCGGTCTCCAGGCTGGAGCCTCCGGATTGCCGTTCCACCCCATGCTCGGATTCGCCGGGACAGACTACGAAAAGGTCCGGGAGGATTTTCGGACCGTCAAGGACCCGTATTCGGGAAACGAGATCTTCGTCGTACCGGCGATCCGTCCGGACTGGGCGGTCATCCACGCGATTCGCGCCGACGAAATGGGAAACGTCGTCTGTTCCGCTCTCGAGTCGGACCGGCTCGCCGTCCTCGCGGCGAAGCGGGCGATCGTAACCGTTGAGGAAGTCGTCCCGCCGGAAAAACTCGTCGCCCGTCCCGGAGAGATCTTCCTCTCCGCCCTCCACATCGATCTGGTCGTCGTAACGCCCCGGGGCGCCCACCCGGCAGGATGCGTCCACGTCTACGGGATCGACCGCGCCCACGTCGAGGAGTACCTCGCGGCGGCGAAGACGCCGGAGGGGTTTTCGGAGTACCTGGCCCGGTTCGTCCATGGGAAGACCGAGGAAGAGTACTTAAGGCTTGCCTGCGGGAAGGCGGTCTGACGCGCCATGGCCCTGGCCCTCGAGGGATGCCTCCCGGAGGAATACCTGGCCTTCCAGGTGTCCCTCGAGGTTCGCGATTCCGAGCGAACGGCGGTGGGCACTCTCTCTCCCGTTCCTCTCCTGGGGGTACTCCACGCAAGGGCACGTCATGCCGGACGCGGAAAGTTCCTCTTCTTCGGGTCGGAGGACACCCCTGTAACCGACGGCTCCCGGGAGTTGTTCGACCTGGCACAACGGGGAAAACTCGACCTCTTCTTCCTGTCGGGCGCCCAGATCGACCGGAAGGGGAACATCAACCTTACCTGCATCGGGGAGTACGCTGCCCCCCGCGTCCGCCTTCCCGGAGGGGCGGGCTCGGCAATGCTCTACTACATGACCCGGCGCGTCGTCCTGGTGACGCTTGCCCACTCCCCCCGCGTTTTCGTCGAGAAATGCGACTTCATCACTTCCGCGGCGAGCACCCCGCATTACCCGTGGCGTCGAGGAGGCCCCACGAAGCTCATCACGCCCCTTTGCACGATGGAGTACGACGGCGACGCTGCCGAGTGGCGTCTTGCCTCCCTCCATCCCGGCGTATCGGGCGATGAGGTGCGAAAGCAGACGGGGTTCCCCCTCATGCCGGAGAAGGTTCCGGAGACGCTCTCCCCTTCCCCTTCCGACCTCGCGCTGATGCGCGCCCAGATCCCGCTTCTTCGGCGCTCCTATCCCGTCTTCGCCGAGGAACTGGCGCGGAAGATCGGGTAAGAGGGAACGGCAGCACCGGCAAGGCGCCCTCCGCGGTCGATCGCTCGGTCCATGGGGAGCTGGACCTCGCTCCGCAGCCTAGGAGGAGGGCTCCGTTCGTGGCTCGCCGTACGATGCACCCGCACGGCTGCGCTCTTCGGCACCCGTGAAATAGCGCGCACCATCAGCGATGTCCCCCATAAATGGGCATTCCGGCGACCGGAGGACCCGGGGCGCAGCGGAGGGTTCCGCGGAGCGGCCTATGGAGCGAGGCAGATATTGCGTCGAGCAGAATCGGCAGCGAGCGGGCGCAGGTCGCGAGCGTAGCGGAGCGGAATCCCCCCGCGAGCCAGGGTCCTCCGGTAGCCGGCGGAGCAGCCGAGAAAGGGGGTTCCGGGCGGAGCATTTCGGGAAGAAAAAAACCCCGGAAGCGCTTTTGCGTCCGGGGTCTGCGAGGCCAATGGAGCGGGCGACGGGATTTGAACCCGCGACTTCAACCTTGGCAAGGTTGCACTCTACCACTGAGTTACGCCCGCGTCGGGACCTCGATTCTAAGAGAATCGCCACCGCGTTGTCAAGAAATCGGTCCGGCTACCCTCCTACTTGAAGATCTCCTTGACGAACCTGAGGAAATAGTCCAACCCCGACAACGCCGTCAGGATCAGGCCGGGCACCAGGAACAACATCCCCAGAAGGTGGAAGTCGATCCCCATCAGGGGGTAGTTGAGGATGAGGGCCCCGACCCCGATGGACAGAATGATCGTCTTCGCCTTCCCCAGGCGGGAGGCCGCGATGACGAGCCCCTCGGTGGAAGCGACCCCGCGGAGCGCCGTGACGCCGATCTCCCTGCCCACGATAATGACCACCATCCAGGCCGGCACCCTGCCCGAAGGAATCAGCATCACGATCGACGCGCAGACCAAAAGCTTGTCCGCCAGCGGGTCGAGCAGCTTCCCCAGGGAGGTGACCATCTGGTAGCGCCTCGCGATGTACCCGTCGAACAGGTCGGTGAAGGCCGACACGGTGAACAAAATTGTCGCCGCCACCGACCGGGACAGGGGAATGTCGCGACCGTCCGGTGTATACAGCAGAAGCACGACGATCGGCACGGTGAGAATCCGGATAAGGGTAAGAACGTTGGGCGGATTGAGCCGGCTGTTTCCGTTCATTCGAGGGACTGGTATTGCTGGTAGTAATTCATCACTCTTTTTACATAGAGACGGGTTTCATCGTACGGGGGAATGCCGCCATACTTCTTCACCGCCGCGGGGCCGGCATTGTAGGCGGCCACGGCGTGGACGAGATTTCCGCCGAACGTCCCCAGCAATTCCTTGATGTACCTGACCCCCCCCTCGATGTTCTCTATCGGATCGAAGGGATCGGTGACGTTTAACCGCTTCGCCGTGAACGGCATGAGCTGCATCATTCCCTGCGCCCCCTTGGGCGACACGGCGAGCCGTTCCCCGTTTGATTCGGCCCTGATGATTGCCTTGATCAGGGCGGGGGGCAGGTTGTTCGCCCGGGAGCACTGTTCGGCGTACGCCATCATCCAGGCGTTCCCCATCCGCGAAGACCCCCGCGCAGGAAGAACCTTGGGGGCCTCCCGGAGGTAGAGGTCTGCCTTCCTGTCACCTGGGGAGTTGGTGAAGTGGACGACCCCGTCCTGGTCCACATACCGGTAGATATCCCCCCAAATATCCATTGGACAAGAGAAGACGGATATGATTAAAAATATGCGTAAATACTTCATATTTCCGCATTTTAGTAGACTCGCATTTCCCTTGTCAATCGGGATGAGTCCCCGCGGGAGGCGGTAAATGGAAAAGCATTCCCATTTCCTGGTCGTCGGAAGCGGCATCGCAGGCCTGAGTTTCGCCCTCCGCGCGGCCAGGAAGGGGTCGGTCACCATCATCACGAAAAGGGAGGCCTCCGAGTCCAGCACGCAATACGCCCAGGGCGGTATCGCCACCGTCTGGAGCATCGAGGATTCGTTCGAATCCCATATCGAGGACACGCACCGGGCGGGGGCCGGGATCTGCCAGCCCGACGTGGTCGACATGGTCGTCCGCGACGCTCCCGAAAGGATCCGGGAGCTGATCGAGTGGGGGGTCCGGTTCACCCGCGGAGTCGGGGGGAAGAAGTTCGACCTCGGCCGCGAGGGGGGACATTCGAAGCGCCGGATCTTCCACGCCCGGGACCTGACCGGCCGCGAGGTGGAGCGGGCGCTTCTCTCCCGGGCACGCGCCAATCGCCGGATCCGGATCTTCGAGAACCATGCCGCCATCAACCTCATCACCCGCCACAAGGTGGAGTCGTTCGGGCGCAGCAAGGAAGACGAGGTGATCGGAGCCTACGTCCTTGACCTGAAGACGGGGAGGATTCACACGTTTCTGGCGGACGCCACGATCCTTTCCACCGGCGGGTCCGGCAAGGTCTACCTGTACACGAGCAACCCCGACATCGCCACCGGGGACGGCATCGCGATCGCATACCGGGCCGGGGCGACAATCGCCAACATGGAATTCGTCCAGTTCCACCCCACCTGCCTTTTCCACCCGCACGCCAAGTCCTTCCTCCTCTCGGAGGCGATACGCGGCGAAGGGGGAAAGCTGCTCAATCGGGCGGGCAGACAGTTCATGAAGGGGGTGCACCCCATGAGGGAACTCGCCCCGCGCGACATCGTCGCACGAGCGATTGACGCGGAGCTGAAGCGGACGGGAGAGGACTGCGTCTACCTCGACATCGCACACAAGGGGGCCGCCTTTATCCGGAAGCGGTTCCCGCACATCCACAAGACGTGTCTTTCCTTCGGGATCGACATCACCAGGGACCCGATCCCGGTCGTCCCCGCTGCGCATTACCAGTGCGGCGGCGTCCGGACCGACATGAACGGGGAATCCGACATGAGGCGGCTCTTCGCCATCGGGGAATGCGCGAGCACCGGCCTGCACGGGGCCAACCGGCTCGCCTCCAACTCCCTCCTCGAGGCCCTCGTTTTCTCCGACCGGGCGGTCGCGCAGGCCGCCCAGGCGTACGCCGGGAAGCCGCGCCCCAAAATCCACGTGCCGGAATGGGACCCGGGGAACGCGCAGGACTCGGACGAGGCGGTCGTGGTCTCCCACAACTGGGACGAGATCCGCCGGATGATGTGGAACTACGTCGGCATCGTCCGGTCGAACAAGAGGCTGGAACGGGCGCTCGACCGGATCGAACTCCTGAAAAAGGAGATCTCGGAGTACTACTGGAACTTCAAGGTGACGGGGGACCTGCTGGAACTTCGCAACATCTGCACAGTCGCGGAGCTGATCGTCCGATGCGCCATGCAGCGGAAGGAGAGCCGGGGGCTGCACTCCACGATCGACTACCCCTACCTCGACGAGGAGCACGGGCGGAAGGAAACCCTCATCCGCCGCACGTGGTTTTAACGGCTATTGCCAGACGAGCACGGCGCGCCCCTGGACCCCCGAGAGGACCAGCTTGAACCGCGGCGCGGCGATCGTCGCTTCCACCTTCTCCCCCGCCTCCTTGGGAAACGCCACTTCGTAGGCCCGGTACCAGGTACCCGAGTAGGGGAAGAAGCGCGACACCTCCTCGGGGCGCAAGGATGTTTTCCTCACGTAGACCGGCGGAAAATCCCTCTCGTCCGCCCGCACAAGGTGGAGGGTCCACAGGGTCTGTTCCTCGTCGAGATCGTTCGCCCGGTCGTCGGGAGTAAAGAGGGCGACGAAGAACCGTTCGTACGTTTCGGACTCTCCCCTCCACCGGTCGATCATCCGACCCTTGCGTTCCGAATCGAGGTAATAGATGTTGGCATACTCCTCCGAGAATGCCCGGACCCACTCGGGGGAAAGCCACGTGGAGGAAAGGATAAACCGCGTTTCCAGCCCGTCGTGGACTTCCCGGGTGCGCGTGAACGCCTCGGTGGTGCGCGCGTACCGCTTCGAGCCGATCACCTTTTCGTAGAGCTGCATCACACGGGTCCCGCAGCCGGCGGACAGGAAAGCGAATGCTGCAAACGCCCCCGCGAGGAGGCAGACCTTTCGGCGCATGCGGCCCTCAGGCATTTTCGACGTCCTCTTTCCGGAACATCGGCTCAAGGCGGTAGCCCTTTTCCGAAAGGAACTCCGCCCCGCCCTCGTTGCGGTCGACGAGGCAGAGCACCCGGGCTACCACCAGGCCGGCCTCCTCGGCCCGCTCGATCGCGCGGAGGGTGGACGCTCCGGTGGTGACCACGTCCTCCACGATGGCTACCCGCATGCCGGCCCTCAGGTTCTTGATCCCCTCGATCCACTGCGCGGTGCCGTGTTTCTTCGGTTCTTTCCGGATGATGAAGGCGGGGATCGGAGTGCCCCGGAGGGCGCTGGTCAAGGATACGGCGGTCACGATCGGATCCGCCCCCAGCGTGATACCCCCCACCGCATCGGGCATTCCGTCCTTCGCGAGCATCTCGCAGAGGATCCTCCCGGTCAGGACGGCTCCCTCGGCGTCGAGCGTCGCCTGCTTGCAGTCGATGTAGAAATCCGATTCCCGCCCCGAGGTGAGGATCACCTTCCTCTTCTCGTAGCTCTTCTCCTTCAGGATGGCAAGAAAACGCTCCCGGTCGCCGCCCATCGCCTACGCCCCCGTTCCTGATGAGATCCGGACTATGCGATCAGATCCTGACGGATCCGCGAAACAGCGGGAGTTGCTCCTCGATTTCCCGGACTTCGAGAGGCACCATATAGTCGCCCGTAAAGCAGGCGTGGCAGTACCCCATTCCCTCGTTGGGAACACAGGCATGGAGACCCTCGACGCTCAGGTACGCCAGGCTGTCGGATGTGAGATATGTGTTGATCTCCTCCAGGGTGTGGGTCGCCCCGATGAGGTCGCGTCGCAGTGGCGTGTCGATTCCGTAGAAGCACGGGTGGGTCGTGGGGGGAGAGCTGACCCTCACGTGGATCTCCTTCGCCCCGGCGTCCCGGATCATCTTGATGATCTTTCGCCCTGTCGTCCCGCGCACGATCGAGTCGTCGACCACGACGACGCGCTTCCCTCCCACCACGTCCCGGACCACGTTCAGCTTGATCTTCACTCCGAAGTGCCGGATCGACTGCTGCGGTTCGATGAAGGTCCTTCCCACGTAGTGGTTTCGGATCAGGCCCATCTCGAAGGGGATGCCCGAAGCCTCCGAGAAGCCGAGCGCCGCGGGGACGCCCGAGTCGGGGACGGGGATGACGATGTCCGCGTCCGCCGGACCCTCCATCGCAAGCTGGCGGCCGAGGCGCTTGCGGACCTGATAGACCGAGAAGCCGCCGAAGATCGAGTCGGGGCGGGCGAAATAAACATGCTCGAAGATGCAGAACCGGGGCGGAGCGGGGAAAAAGGGGCGGGACGTACGGGCGCCGCGCTCGTCGATCACGATCATCTCGCCCGGTTCCACTTCCCGGAGAACTTCACCCTCGATGAGGTCCAGCGCGCACGTCTCGGAGCAGAGGACGTATCCCCCCTTGATCTTACCGAACACGAGGGGCCGGATCCCGTGCGGGTCACGCACCCCGATCAGCTTGTCCCGGGTCAGAAAGACGAGCGAATACGCGCCCCGCACGCGGGACAGGGCGTCCACGATCCTGTCCTCGAGACGGTCGAGACGCGAGCGGGCGATCAGATGGACGATGACCTCCGTGTCCATCGTCGACTGGAAGATCGATCCCTGCACCTCGAGGTCGCTCTTCAGCCTGTGCGCGTTGACCAGGTTCCCGTTATGGGAGATGGCGATGGATCCGCTTTCGAAATCGACGACGAACGGCTGTGCGTTCTTCAGTTCGGACGTCCCGGCCGTGGAGTAGCGCACGTGCCCGATGGCGATATTGCCGGGCAACCTCGCGAGGATGTCCTCGGAAAAGATATCGGCGACCAGCCCCATTTCCTTGTGGAAGATAATGCCCTCGCCGTCGGAGGATGCGATCCCCGCGCTCTCCTGCCCCCTGTGCTGGAGCGCGTACAATCCGAGGTAGACGAGGTTCGCGGCCTCCGCGTGGCCGTACACCCCGAATATTCCGCACTCTTCGTGTATTTCCGGCAGCATCTCCGTCACGCTCCCCCGATGCCCGTGGTCTTGCCCGGAACTTCTCCCCGCGCCCGGACGTTCTCACCGGACCTGACC
>JBAUKK010000007.1:0-5558 GCA_049577645.1 Candidatus Deferrimicrobiaceae bacterium | reverse complement strand
ACGATATCCCGGGCGTCGGACTCCCGTTTCACCTGAACCGGAGTGGAGAAATACACTTCCTCGCCCCAGGTATTCGCCTTGGAGGTGAACGGCAAGGCATTCCAGATTGCCTCCGCCGTGGGCGTCTCGAGGAGTCCGGCCTCGAGCACCACCGAACCGATGGTCATTTTGATTTGTCGCATGGATACCCCTCCGATTGCTCCATCCAGGTAGTGGTCATAGGAAAATACCACAACGATTCGAAGGCAGGGAGCCGGGAGCAAGGGGTCGCCGGGGGGTACCAACGGCTTGATCCCGGTCAAGGACACGCCGCGCGTCCCCGGGGACAATGGGGGCCAAGCGAAGAAGGAGGCCCCATGGAGCGGTCCCTGCAAAGCCCCATCAAGGAGTTGATCGGCCGATTCCCGGCGCTCGGGACGATCCTCGAGGAGTACGCCATCGGATGCGTCCCCTGCGGCGTGGGCACCTGCCTGTTGCGCGACATCGTCGATATCCACAACCTCTCCCCCGGGGACGAGGAGGAACTGATGGGCAGGATCGCGGCGGTCGTGGCCCCCGGCCGGGCGGTGGCGATCCCGCGGTCGGGAAGAGACCGCACGGCCGGCCCGGGGAAGGTATCCTATTCGCCGCCGATGAAGATGCTGGTGGAGGAGCACCGGCGGATCCTGCGCTTCGTCGCCCTCATCCCGGCGCTGACCGCGGGGCTCGATGTGGAGTCCGGCGAGGGACGCGGGCGTATCCTCGACGCGGTGGACTTCATCCGCTCCTACGCGGACCGCTTTCACCACGCGAAGGAGGAGGAAATCCTCTTCGCCTGTTTCGACGAAGGGCTGGAGATCCTCAAGGCGATGCACGACGACCACCGCCGGGGCAGGGCCTGCGTGCAGGGCGTCCTCGACGCGCTCGGGCGCCGGGACGAGGAGGGGGTCTCGAGGAACATGGCGGGGTACGGGGAGATCCTGACGGAGCACATCCGGAAGGAGGATGAGATCCTGTACCCCTGGATGGACCGGAACCTGACCACACGCCAGGTGGGCGAGCTCTATGCGCGGTTCCGGGGGGTGGATGCGACGTTTCTCGATGCGGGGGAGCGGTACGAGGCGTTCGTGGGGAGTCTGGAGGAACAATATCTCAATGCAGGCGCGGAGGTGGTTCGATGAGCGGATTTTCCGGTTGTCCGGGTTCCCGGATGTTCGAGTTCAAGAAGGAGGACGCCCCCGAGGGAGCGGCGGAGGTGAAGATCGCCTCGCAGCTGCGGCAATGGCCGATCCAGTTGCACCTGGTCTCCCCTGCGGCGCCGTACTACCAGAGGGCGGATGTTCTCCTGGCGGCCGACTGCGCGGCGTTCGCCATGGGCAATTTCCACAATGAGCACCTCAAGGGGAAGGCGCTGGCGATCGCCTGTCCGAAGCTGGACGGAGGACAGGAGACCTACGTCGCCAAGATCAAGGGCTGGTTCGAGGAGGCCCGGATCAACACGTTGACGATCCTGATCATGCAGGTCCCGTGCTGTCACGGGCTGGCCGCGCTGGCGGCCGAGGCCCTTCGGGAGAGCAGCCGCAAAGTGCCCGTGCGGTATGTGGTGGCGAGCCTCCAGGGAGAGGTCCTGCAGGAGGATTGGCTCTAGCCCGCCCGGCCGGGGAGTTTCAGGGGGCCTTCGCGCCGCCCGATGCGGGTTGAGGATCTTGCGGATCGTTTTCCTGACCGGCTACTACCGCTTCGAGACGTCCACGACCAGACCGCTTCGCTCCGCGTTCGCCTTCCTCACCTTGTCGAGGTCGATGCGATCCGCCAGGTCCTTCGCGATCAGCAGGTTCAGCGCCTTCCGGTAGAGGTCGCGAACGCCAGAGCGACCGACACGACCACCAACGTAAGCTTTCTCATACGCTTTTCCCTCCTCGAACGCATGGATTTGCCACCGATACCGCCATCATCGGGCAACCGGTTGCCGGGCGCAATCCCAGCGACCCTGGAAATCGCGGTATGTGGAAGGGGAGGAGGGGAGAAGTCCGTCCCCTGGTCGCCTTCGTCGTCCGGAACGAACCCGCAGGGCAACGCAGAGAAAAACGTCGGGTGGGGAAACGATGCCGGGGGCTTGCCGCATCATAATGGACAGATATGAAGAATGATGACCGTCACAACCCGCGAGAAAGGAGATTCCGATAATGAGCCACAGTCTGCCTCCCCTGCCGTATCCCTTCGATGCGTTGGAGCCGTACATTGACGCGAGAACGATGGAGATTCACCATGACAAGCACCACAATGGTTATGTCACCAATCTGAACAAGGCTCTCGAGAGCCATCCCGAGCTGCAAAAGCTTCCGGTCGAGGAATTGCTCGCGCAGATAGGCAAGGTTCCGGAAGCCGTTCGCACGGCCGTGCGCAACAACGGCGGTGGTCACATGAATCACTCCCTGTTCTGGAAGATCATGAAGAAGGGCGGCGGCGGTGAGCCGTCGGGGGATCTCGCCGGCGCCATCAAGAGCACCTTTGGCGGCTTCGCGGATTTCAAGGCGAAGTTCGCCCAGGCTGCGACCACGCGATTCGGGTCCGGCTGGGCCTGGCTGCTGTTCCGTGGGGGAAAGCTTACCGTCGAATCGACTGCGAACCAGGACAATCCCGTCCTGGACGGCGGCAAGGCGATCTTCGGACTCGACGTCTGGGAGCACGCCTACTACTTGAAGTATCAGAACAGGCGCCCCGAGTACATCGAGGCGTGGTGGAACACGGTCAACTGGGCGCAGGTCGCGGAAAACTTCGCGCAGGCAAAGAAGTAAGTCCCGCGGGACGACGTTCGGGATCGGGCGGCTGAACAGGGGGAAGTTCCGCCTGGGGAAAAGCCTGCCCGACGAGGAAGACGAGGCGCACCTGGCCGACCTTCCCAGGCTCATCTTTCCCTTCAACCGGGAGAACTTCGGGAGGCTCCGGATGCCCATCGACCTCCTCGACCGGGAATCCGGCTGGTCCCCCGCCGGAGAAGTTGCGAGATTCGACCTTACCCGGTCGCGCGGTCTTGGCGTAGGTGCTCGGGAGCAGGGGGTCGCCGGTTCAATTCCGGCCGGCCGCAGTAGAGAGAACGATCGGCTCCCGCGCAGTCGCCGCATGGATAGCAAGATGTAAGATTTATTTACAGTTTCCGATTCCCTTTTCATCTTGCGTTGTTGGGAGAGAACCGCAAAGTTTCCTTACAGTTGTAACCTCCGGCGAGGTCCTGGCGGCCAAGCTATTTTCTCCTTAAAAAACAAAATGTTATGCTGGAAGACGGGCGCGGCATGATGTTTGCCCTACTAGAGAGTCGTGGGCGAAGAAGAGGGCCACGGGCAACGAACGAACTTCGGGTGCGGGAGGTCGCCATGAAAGAGAATCCGAGATTGCTGGTCGTGGACGACGAGGCCTCTATCCGTCGCAATCTCACGGTCGGCATGGCCCAGCGCGGGTACCAAGTCGAAGACTGCGCATTGGGGCTGTCCGCCCTGGAAAAGATCGAAGCGGCGAGGCGGTCCGGGGTTCCCCACAACTTTGTGATCCTGGATATCCGGCTGCCGGATATCGACGGGCTCCAGCTCCTGAAGATGATCAAGGACGTGTATCCGGACCTGCCCGTGGTGGTGATCTCCGGTTACGGCGATGAGAAGACCGGGGAGCGGGTAAAGGAACGCTGCGGCAGCGCCTACCTGGACAAGCCGTTCGAGATTGAAGAGCTGGAATCCGAGATCCGGAGGATCGGCCCGTCGGAGGAGGAGGAGAAGCCCGTGGCCCGGCCGGAGGCCCGGACCGAGGAGGCGCGGAGCCAGAGCGCGTACGTCTTCCTCCGGGGCAGGCCGGACGCCGATCTGTCCGGGTGCTTCAACGCACTCTACTTCGCCGAAGGAGTCTTTTACTGCGACGCCGTGACGGGCGACTGGGATATCGTCCTTCTCGTCCAGGCGCCGGACCGGCGGGGGATCCGGGAATTGGTCGCGCGGGCCGTGCAGCCTCTCCCGGAGATCGAGCAGTTCGAGATCCACCATTCCGAGCGCCCGTTGCTGGGGAAGGACATCGAGTCGTTCATCCGGCATTACGAGCTGATGCAGGCGGCCGAGGGCCTGGGCGAAGAGGCGGGCGACAGGCGGAAACGGCAGCTCCTCTCGGCCTATGTCCTGCTGGAGATCGACAAGTACAGCGTGCCCTCCCTGTACGCCACGTACTATTTCGACGAGGACGTGGTCTACTGCGACATGACCGACGACTGCGCGATGGCCATCCTCCTCGTGCAGGGGCGCACGTGCGACGCGATCCGGCAGGCCGTCGGTAGACTCCGGTCCAGGCCGGGAGTGCTCCGGGCCAAGACCCTGAACATCGTAAAATTCCAGGGTATTTAGCGTGGCGGGGAGAAGATGGCAACGGAGGAGGAACGCGTAAAGAGCGTCGTGATGCCGGCGTTCGGCCGGATGCTGTGGCGCCACGGCGGCGAGCCGGGCATGCTGATCCCGCTGCTCCAGGCGGCCCAGGATTCCTACGGCTACATCCCGCCGCTGGCGATCGAGCAGATCGCCATGGCGACCGGCATTCCGGCCTGCGAGGTCTACGGGGTCATCACCTTTTACAGGCAGTTTCGCTTGCAGCCGCTGGGCCGGCACGTCATTCGCATCTGCAAGGGGACCGCCTGCCACGTCCAGGGGACGGAAATGATCGGCAGGACACTGGAGGAGGAGCTCGGAATCCACGAGGGAGAGACCAGCGAGGACGGTCTGTTCACGTTCCTTACGGTGGCCTGCCTCGGGTGCTGCAGCCTCGCTCCCGTGATGATGATCGGCGAACGGGCATACGGCAGGCTCACTCCCCAGGGGCTCCGAAGCGTTCTCCGAAGGGTACGACGGAAAACGGGCGGGGGCGCATGATGTTTCTTCCGGCTTCTTAAAGGAGGACCCGATGCAGGCGGTGATGGTCGGACTGGGATCGTGCGGCATCGCCACGGGGGGCTTGGCCGTACAACGGCGGTTCCAGGAGTTGCTGGGACCCGAAGACGAGGGGGTGACGCTCAAGGAGACCGGGTGCATCGGGCTGTGTCATCGCGAGGTGCTGGTCGAGATCGTGGAAGATGGCCGGCGGAGGACCCTCTACGGCTGCGTGACTCCCGACCGGGTGGACCGCATCGTCGTGGACCATCTGCGCGGGGGAAGGGCGGTCAAGGAATGGGTCGTGGACCGGGAAGGGCTGCTCGCCGGGCAGAAGCGGATCGTGCTGCGCAACTGCGGCGAAATCGACCCGTCCAGCGTCGAGGAGTATCGCGCCCGGGGAGGCTACCTGGCCCTTTGTCAGGCCGTCACCGCGATGTCTCCCGGGGAAGTCATCGAAATGGTCTCCGATTCCGGCCTGCGCGGAAGAGGCGGGGCCGGTTTTCCCACCGGGACCAAGTGGAGACTCGCCCGGGCTGCGCGAGGCGAGCGCAAGGTCGTCATCTGCAACGCCGATGAAGGAGACCCCGGCGCCTTCATGGATCGCAGCGTGCTCGAGGGAGATCCGCACTCCGTGCTGGAAGGCATGGCGATCGCGGGTTATGCCATCGGCGCCGGGGA
>JBAUKK010000006.1:0-10684 GCA_049577645.1 Candidatus Deferrimicrobiaceae bacterium | reverse complement strand
GAATACCCTCGAAGGAGGTCGACACATGAAAGCGATCCGGAAGGCGGGCTGGTTTTTCTCGTTGGCCTTGATGATGGCATGCTTGATGGGAGTTCTCGGGTCGATCCCGGGGGAGGCACTGGCAGGCGTCATTGCGTCCCACGGGGCCGACGGCGTGACGGTACGGGACGCGGACCTCGGCAAGCTTCAGGCGTTCCTGGAGCAGAAGATCGTCCTCCAGAAACTCACGGACTACGGGGTATCCGCGGAAGAGGCGAGGGGCAAGATCCGCTCCATGAGCGACGCGGATCTGCACCGCCTTGCCTCCCTGTCCGACAGGGCGGCCGAGGGGGCGGACAACGCCCTGGGCTTTCTGATCGGCGTGGCGATCCTGATCATCCTCATCGTCGTGATCGTCAAGCTGATGAACAAGGAGATCGTCATACGCTGACAGCGATGCGAAGAGTGGTGATGGGCGCCGCCCTGCTCGCGGGCGGCGCCTTTTTCATTCTGGGGTGCGCGCGGGACGCCGGGATCCGGAGGGGGGACGCTGTCACCCCGGGGACGGAGGCAGGCATCCGGCACGCCGACGCCGCAACCATCATCCCGCAAGTTCCCTTCCTGCCCCAGGAGGAGGACACCTGCGGCCCCTCCTCGCTTGCGATGCTCCTGCGTTTTTACGGGGTGGATGTCCGGACCGGGGAGATCGTGCGGGAGACGAGGACCGCGGGGATCCGCGGGACGCTCATCACCGATCTGGCGGCGGCTGCCAGGCGGCGCGGATTCGAGGCGGAGGTCGTGGATATCGACCTCGAGCGGTTGCGGGAAAGGATAGCGGCGGGCATCCCCGTAATCCTGCTCGTGGACCTTGGGGCATGGGTCTACAGCCGCCCGCACTACCTGCTCGCGTTCGGCGTGACTCCCGAAGGGGTGGTTGCCCACTCGGGAAGGGAGGAGGGGAAGGTGATCCCCTTTTCCTCCCTCGAGGCACAGTGGGCGAAGATGGGGCGGCTGGCGATCATCGTGCGACGGGTTCCGAAGTGATCAACAGCAGAGGGGGATATTACCGCCTTCGGCGGGCGATTCCGGCGCTTGCGATTCCCGGCCTTCTTCTGGTGACGGTTTTCGCGGCGACGGGGTGCGGGAGGATGCCCCGCGTCATCGTGCTGGAGGACCCCTTGACGGCGGGGGAGCACCTCGAGCTCGGCGTGCTGTACGAGCGTCAGGGGAAGCTCGACCTGGCGATCCGGGAATACGAGCGGGCCCTCCGGAAGGACGAGGAGTTTTTTCAGGCCCGGGTGAACCTGGGCAACGTCTGGCTGGCGGGGAAAGAGTACGGGAAAGCGAGGGGGGAGTACCGGAAAGCGCTTGCCATCCGGCCCGGCGACCCCGAGGCGACCAACAACCTCGCCTGGGCGGCGATCCTTTCCGGCGAGCGGCGGGAGGAGGCGGCGGAGCGGATGGAGGCGGTCCTCTCCCGGCAAGCGAACCGAACCGCGACGCTGCTCGACACACTCGGGGTGCTCCGGATGCGGATGGGGCAGACGGGCCGCGCGAATGAGGCCTTCGCAGAGGCGGAACGGCTTTGCCTCGAGGCGGGCGGGTCCGGGTGTCCGGACGAGGTTCTGCGGGAGATCCGGGATCACCGGGCGGAAGATTGCGGGGACTGCTTGCCCTCCACGGCGCCCCCTTTGGTAAAATAGGGTGATGTATCCTCCCATCCACCCGGATCTTCGTTTCCACAATTACGCGTCGTACCTGCGGAGGCGAATCGGCGGGGCCGCGGTGCGAATCAGCGTCGATGGGGGATTCACCTGCCCGAACCGGGACGGAACCCGGGGCGGGGGCGGCTGTTTCTACTGCAACGCCGACTCCTTCACCAGCGGGATCAAGTTCCCGGGGCTTCCTGTCGAAGAGCAGGTCCGGCGGACGATCCTTTCCCCGGGAAGGCACCGGAATGCCCGGCATATCCTCGTGTATTTCCAGCGGTTCAGCAACAGCTATGCCCCGCCGGGCGAACTGGACCGGACATACCGGGCCGCCTTTTGCCATCCCGACGTGGTGGGGATCGTCGTGGGCACCCGGCCCGACTGTCTCGGACCGGAGGTGCTCGACGTGCTGGAGGGGATCGGCCGAACCGGGTACGTCTTCGTCGAGATCGGGCTGCAGTCGAAATCCGACGCCGTCCTCGCGGGGATGAACCGCGGGCACACCGTCGACGATTTCGTGACTGCCGTTGCGGCGGTGCGGGCACGGGGGATCGACATCGGTGTCCACCTGATCTACGGGCTTCCCGGAGACACGCGGGAGAATTTCGTGGAGACGGCCGGCTTCCTCTCCGACCTCGACGTGCAGGGGGTGAAGCTGCATCACTTCCACGTCGTGGCCGGGAGCGCCGTGGCGGAAGCATGGAGGAAGGGAACGGTGAGGGTGCCGGAATACGGGGAATACCTGTCGGCATGCGCGGATTTCCTCGAACGGCTCTCCGCCGAAATCGCCGTGCTCCGGTTGATCGGGACGGCGCCGGCCGGGACGCTGATTGCCCCCCTGTGGGAGAAGGGCGGCAGGGAGATGGCGCAGGATGTGGCGGCCGAACTGCAAAGAAGAGGTACCTGGCAGGGAGCGCTCCGCTAGGGAAGCGGAAAAGGAGAGGTTATGGGCGACGCGGAGAGGGAGTATCTTCCCCACTCGTCCCGGTGCTTCATCTGCGGGGACGAGAACGGGTGCGGTGTGCGTACCCGTTTCTTCGTCGAGGGGGATGCCGTGCGGACGCGGGTGACCCTGCCCCGCCATGTCAACGGGTACAAGGACGTCGCGCACGGAGGCGTCATCGCGGCTCTCCTGGACGAGTCGATGGGGTGGGCGGCCACGGTGTTCGGGAGCCGGCATCCGATGTATCTTACGGGCGAACTGACCGTGAAATACCTTTTCCCCGTTCCGGTCGGGGAAGAGATCGACATCGTGAGCCGCCTCGAGGAGGATTCGGGGCGTATCGCCTACAGCACCGGGGAACTCGTTTGCGGGGGAAAGGTCTGCGTGAGGGCGAGGGGGAAGTTCCTTCCGATGAGCAAGGACGCGACAGGGCGCGTCATACCCTACCTGAAGTTCGACCTGTGCAGGAAGTACCGGACGCTGTTCGACTACGCGAAAGGGTAAGGAGGGGAAAAGAGGTATCGGGGCATCATCGTCCCGCCGCCCCGCTCCGGCGGGGAGTTTATTTGACGCGAATCCGGACCGTGTAGGCGACAGGATCGGGCGAGGGGCCCGGCGGGATATCAAGCTTTCCGGGGATCCCCTCCGGGGAGATCGACCCCAGTTTTTCCAGTTCTTCGAGGAAGACGTCGGCAAACACCGCCGGGATGCGGACCCGGACGGTTTCGGAGACGACCAGCGCCTCCTCCATGCGGCCTGTCGCGATACGCATCCTTTCCCGGCGGACCGCCCCCCCCAGGCGCATGGCAACGGCGGCGATACGGTCCTCGATTCCGGGCCGGGCATCTCGATCGACTTCGATCGTCACTTCCCTTCCGAAGGGCTCCTGCCGCATAAGGCGCGACGGTGCGGCGAATACGCGCAACGCCTGGGTTTCCCCGGGCGGGGATTCCCGGGGGAAGACCGGTTCGATCATCCCGCTCTCGGTGCTCACCCGGGCTGCGAGGCCCGCCGGAAGTTCCGACCTCGCATGGACGGCCGGTTTTTCGGGTATCGGTTTTACGACCGCCTCCCGTTTCTTTCCGGGGGTCGGTTCGGCCTTGGGCTCGTGGGTCGTGTCAGCGACCGGGCGCTCCGCAACCGTTTTGGTCTCCGCCGCCCGTTTCCCGCTTTCGGCGGATGCGGGAGGAGACGGGACAGGCGTTGTCGCCGGCATTTCTTTCTGGATTCCGTAGACAAGGAGGAAGACCAGCACCACGGCCGCGGCTTCGAGCGGGATCTTGATGTGCGCGGGCAGGAACAGCCTCTTCCACAAGGGCACCGCCGTCTTTCCCCCGATGCGCAACTGTACGCCCTTGAGGAGTTCCGGAGGGGCTGCCTCGGCGGGGAGGCTTCGCAGAAGGGAGAGCGTCTCCCGGAGTGCCCTCTCCTCCCCGGCGCACCGGGAACATTGCCGAATGTGGTCCGCGATACCCTCCTGCTCCCGGTCAGAAAGGTCCCCGTCCAGGTAAGAGGAAAGCAGATCCCATGTCCTGGTGCATTCCATCCTTGCCACCCCTTACACGACCGTCGCCAGCGTCTTCCGCAGCGCCATCCTCGCCCTGTGAAGCCTCGATTTCACCGTCCCCAGGGGAATGCCGACCGCCTCGGAAAGCTCCTCGTAGTTTAAGCCCTCGACATCCGACAGAAGCACGAGCATCCGGGAATCTTCGTCGAGTTTCGCAATCGCGGCTTCCAGGATCTTCCTGGTCTCCCGGGATTCCACCATGCGGTCGGGACGATCGTCCTCCCTGCCGGGAGGCTGGAAGGGCGAGTCACCGTCTCCTTGCGGTTCGATCGACATGACCTCCCTTGCGGCCCGGGCCGCCCGCTGTCGGATGCGGTTCAGGGACCGGTTGGTTGCGATGCGCAGCAGCCACGTGGAAAGCGACGCCTCCCCGCGAAACCCCGTAAGGTTCCGGTAGGCCGAGAGGAACACCTCCTGCGCAACGTCCAGGGCATCCTCCCGATCCGACAACATCCGGAGGCAGAAGGTGTATACCCGGTCCTGATGGGCCCTGACGATGGCGTCAAACGCCCCCGGTTTTCCCTCCCGGAATGCCTCCACCAGGAGGTCTACGGGTCTCATTTCCGCCTCCCCAGTATTATTTTTCGCGTGGTTAGGCGGAGGAGTGTCTGAATCCACGGCGACCCCTTACCCTCCTTTTGACAGTCGGCAGTCGGCTTCGGTTCCGGTGCGATGCATCCCCGGGTGCGAAACGTACCCACGTTCCGTCCATTGTACTGCAGCAGCGCTTGCGGTAGGAGAAGGTTTCTTGTATTTTATTGCTGGACCTACGTAACTTTGTACCCGGTTGCAATATCTCAATATAAAAGAGGAGGTCAGCTTGGGAATTCAGTCGGCGCTGCTTACGGTACTTGCCGTGGTTGCCATTGTGGTCGCCGTCGGGTTGGCGTGGTCCGTCTGGAAACTCATAAAAACCCTTGAAAAACTTGCGAACCACGTCGAAGCGTCTTTCCGGCTGTTCGAGAAGACGGCCGAGGAGATCCGGGTAACCAATGCCGTAGTCCGGGAGGTCACAACCCATGCCCGGAGGGGCGTGGCCAACATCGAGCACGTAACGGAAGGTGTGCGGAAATTCCGGAAGACGCTGGATGCGGCCACGGGAGTTCTCAATTTCGCCGTCCTCCCGGTTCTGGGGAGTGTGGCCGGGGTGCTGGCGGGTTCGAAGACCGGCATGTCGCATGTCGTGAAACGAATATTCCGAAAGGAGGATCGTCATGGCGAATGAAAACTGTAATGCGGGAGGAGTGTTCATGGCGTTCCTTGCCGGCGGCCTGATCGGCGCGGGGCTGGCCCTTCTTTATGCTCCTGTATCCGGCACGGAGGCGCGGGTCAAGATCAACGAGGTCGTCGATGACATGAAGAAGAAGACCGAAGGGTGGGGCGGCGACATCAAGAAGAAGGTCGATTCCTTCATGGAGGAGGAGAAGGCGGTCATCAAGGCCGCCTACGACGCGGGCAGAGACGCGATGGAGAAGGAAAAAGCGAAGTACACGAAGACCGAGTAGCCCGTCGATCCCCTGTTTCCCTCGCAGGGAGAAAACGGGGCGGTGTTGCATTCCGCATGAAGGATCCGGGGGAGGGGGGAATCCCCCCCCCCTTCCGCTCCGGGGCGCGATCCCCCCGCGACGGTTTCTACCGTCGTGACAGTCCTTTGAGCAGAGCCGTGATCGCGAAAAACGCCGAGGCGAACAGCACCACCGTCGCCCCCGTGGCGGTATCCAGGTAATACGAGGCGGCGATCCCCAGGAGGCCGGAAACCACGGCGATGGCGATGGCTGCCCAGAAGGCGGAGACGATTCCGCGGGTCACGTTCCGGGCAGCGGCTGCCGGGACGACGAGAAGGGCCGTGACGAGAAGGATTCCCACCGCCCGGATGGCGGTCGTGACCACGAGGGCGACGACGAGGGCGAAGGAGATTTCCAGTCCGCGGACGGGGACGCCCATCGACTTGGCGAACCCCTCGTGGACACCGATGAGCATGATCTTGTTGAAGGCGAAGAACAGGTAGGCGCCGACAGTCACAAGAAGCATTCCCATCCAGAGGAGTTCCGTCCCGGAGACCGCGAGCAGGTCGCCGTAGAGGTAGGCCTGAAGGTTGCGCGTAAGCCCCTTTTGCGCGCTGATGATCGCGATTCCGAGGGCGATGACCGTGGAGAAGAAGACCCCGATTACGGTGTCCGGGGAAAGCTCCGTGCGTCCCTTGACCAGGGTGATCGCCCATGCCACGAACAGGCCGAAGGCTACCATCGTGAACAGGGGGTGGACCCCGAGGAGCACGCCGATAGCCACGCCGGTGAAGGCGGAGTGCCCGATGGCGTCGGAGAAGAACGCCATCCGGAAGTGGACGAGGGGCACGCCTACAGCCGCCGCTGCGGGAGCGACGAAAAGCATGGCCAGGATCGCCCGCTTCATGAAGAGCGGCTCCGCGAAGCCGAACGGCAGCAGGTGCCCCATCGCGGAGAAAAGGGGATCGAGCAGCGAATGTACCATCAATCCCCCTTTTCCTCTTCCTGTCCGGATGCCGCCCGCCCGTGGAGGTGTCCGCGGCCATCGGCAGGGCCGTGACTTACCAGATGTGCGCCGCTGCCGTACATCGCCTCGAGGTTCTCCGGCGTAAGCATCTCCGTCGTAGCCCCCTGGCAGATGATCCGCCGGTTCAGGCAGATGACGCGGTCGGCGTGGCGGCTGACCACGGAGAGGTCGTGGCTCACAAGGAGCAGGCTGAACCGGGACTCGCTGTGGATCTGGCTGAGGAAGTCGCAAAACAGCACCTCGCCCGAGAGGTCCACCCCGGACACCGGCTCGTCAAGCAACAGGATGTCGGGATTGTCCCGAAGGGAAAGGGCGAGCAGGATCCTCTGGAGCTCTCCCCCCGAGAGTTTTCCCAAGGGGCGGGAGATGAGCTGCGCCGCGCCCACCCGTGCCAGGATCTCCTCGGCCGACCTCTTCGACCGCGCGGAGTGCCCGAAGACGACGGGATATCGCTGGGAGGAGAGCGCGAAAAAGTCGATCACCCTCATCGGGGCGTTCCGGTCGAAGTCGAGCCGCTGGGGTACGTATCCGATACGGGGAGCGCCCTCCCCGTGCTCCGTGGCGCGGCAGAACCGGATTTCCCCCCGGTAGGGGACGAGTCCCAGGATGGCCAGAAGCAGCGTTGTCTTCCCCGCCCCGTTCGGGCCGACGAGGGCGGTGACCTCCCCGCACCGGATGTCGGCGTTGATTCCGGATAGGATCTCCGTCTCGCCCGCGCGGACGGAAAGGTCCCTGATTTCGAGCGTGTGGCGATGCACCGGGGGCGTCATCGGTTTCCCAGCGCTTCCGCGAGCGTCCGCAGATTCCGCCGCATGATGTCCTCATAGGTCGATGGCATCACAGACCCCGTCGACACCGGGTCGAGCATGCGGACGGGGACACCGGCCTCCCCGGCAACCATCGCGGCGAGTCTCCCGGGATACTGGGGCTCCGCGAAGACGGCGGCCGCCTTCCTTTCCCGGATCGTGCGGATGAGGTCCCGTATCTCGCCGGCGGAGGGCTCCTGTCCCGGCGTTTCCTCGATCCACCCCACGACGGTAAGCCCGAGGTCCCTTGCCAGGTAGTCGAAGACGTTGTGGAAGGTCGCGATGTTCCGGTTACGGAAATGGGTTGCCGCCTCGTCGAATTCCCCGGCGAGGATTTCGAGCCTGCCCACGTATGCGTCGGCGTTCCGGCGGAAGACCGGTTCGCTCCCGGGGGATGCGGTCGAGAGGGCCTTCTCGACCGCACGGACCTGAAGGATGGCGTTCCGGGGGCTGACCCACGTGTGCGGGTTGATCTCCCCGTGGCCGCCCCCCGCACGGAGGGGAGTCACGGAGGAAGCGGTTTCCACGATCCGGATGTCGGGGTTCGCCCTCCGTATGGGAGCGCCGAGGAAATCCTCCATCCCGTAGCCGTTTGCGATAAAGAGTTCCGCTTCGGAGATCTTCCTCATATCTCCCGGCGAAAGCGAATAGTCGTGGGGGCATCCCAGGGTGGCGGGGAGCATCATTTTTACCGAGACGCCCGGTGCGTCGCCGACGACGTTCCGTGTGAAGATATCCATCGGAAGAAACGAGGTGAGAACGCGAAGACCGGCCCCCTGCGCCGCCGGCGGGAAGGGGAGCAGGATCAGCACGGCGGCAAGCAGGATGACGCGGGCGTTCATCGTCCCTTCTCCCTTCGCCTGCACTGCGGGCAGACGCCGAAAAATTCCAGCGAATGGTCCTCCACGTCGAAATCCAGCGTGCTGCGGATGTCCGACTCGAGGGGAGAGAGGTCGCACCTCCGCGGCTGGAAGGATTCGATCTTTCCGCACCCCTTGCAGACGACCCGGTGCCGGTGGGCACCGTCGATGGTGATTTCATAGCGACGGCTCCGCTCGTGCAGCGCGACGCTCCGGACCACCCCGAGGGAGGCGAGCAGGGAAAGGTTCCGGTACACCGTGGACGCGTCGGGCTTGGGCGCAGGGAACCGTCCCAGGATCTCTTTCGGAGAGAGCGGAAGGGGGCTTTCCGCCAGGATGCGCAGAATCTCCCCCCTGCCCCGCGTGGCGGGGTATCCGAGTCTGCGAATGACTTCCGCGGACGTTACCATACGGTCCTCCGGTAATTGCAATCATATTGCAAATGCAAGAATGTTGCAGCAAGGCGGATCTCTTGGGTCGAGGGCGAATCCGGCGGTGTCGGAACCGTCGGGTGCGAATCTCCGCTTCCCCGCGTCGCATCCAAATCGAAACGGCGGCAAGGGGGGGAACCCGTGAAGAAGATACTCTTGGTTGCGCTGACGGGAACGGTCGTGCTGTTCGCCATGTATCATATCCGGGCGAGCGAACCGCTTACCTCTTTCGCATCATCCTCGAGCCAGATCTATATACACGGGGCTCCCGTGTGCGTGACACAGCAGGGGAAGGATATTGTGGCCCGGGTCGGGGAGTGCGGTATTCCCCGGCTTCCCCCGGATGCCGACTCCCTGGAGAGGCTTCCGTTCCATGGGCATCCGGGGGGGATTCTGCCCCCGGGACATCCTCCGATCGATCAGGAGATTGTCCCTGACGAGCCGAGACGGGTGCTGATCTGATAAAATAAAAAACGAGGGGGCTTTCCTCGTAAGGCCCCCCCCGTTTCCTTCCAATCCGTAGTCTCTTCGTGCCTATGCTCCCTCGTGCGGTACATGCTGTCGGGCCGTTAGCCGGGCTCCCCGGGTTCCGTTCGAAACCGGGACCGATCAGAACTTGTAGATCATCCGGAAGGTCGTCCGGCTCCCTTCGGGCCGATTCTCGACCGCGGACTCGAAAACGGTTTTCAGAGCGAACACCAAGCCGCTCTTTGTGATCCAGTGGATGGAGGGCCCGATGGCGAATACCTGCTCCTTGCGGCCGGACACCTTGTTCCCGTTGAACTCCGTATCCGTGAGCTGCTTGAGGTAATACCCGACGGCAGCGACCCGAAGGTTCTTGACCACTTCGTATTCCAGGGAATAGTTGAAATGGAATGCCTGGCCAGGTTGGATCTCGGTGACGTTGAAGGGGGGGCCTTGGAGCACCTCCCAGGGGTCGTCGTTCTTCGTGTTGTAGGTGTAATGGATCCTCCATGAGGTCGACAGCTGCGGGGTGAGAAACCAGGTGAACGCGTAGTACGGCTCGATCGTCCAGAGGTTCGAGCCCGGGTTGATGGTGTATTTCTTGTCGTAGTGCCCTGTGGGAACGAAGATGTCAAGCTCGAATCGGTGCAGGAAAGGCCGCCCCAGCAGCTTGTGGGGGAACCACTGGATGAAAGGCCCGATGATGGCATCGCCGATCGGGCCGGGGTTTGCCGAGACGGGTGGTCCTCCGGGACCGAAGGTGCCGCCGGCGGTAAGCGATCCGATGGGCAGGAGAAAGTCGATACCGAGATTCCCCCCCAGGACGGTAGTCTTCGAGATGTGCGCCAGCTGGTTCATCGAGAGGACGAATCCGTTGCGTGGACTCCCCGGGATGTCGTTCCCGTCCTGGTCCTTGAACTCGCCGGACTGGTAGATCTGGACGTACTCGAAGAAGTACGTTCCCGGCCCCGGCACCGCCCCGTCGAGAACGTTCGTAAGACCGAAGTTCAGAAGCGGCTGGTCGAATCCCCGCGCAGGAGTCCCGGAGATCCCTGTGAAGACGACGGCAACCAAGAAGACGATCCATCCCCTTTTCATCATTCCCCCTCCTTGTTTTCTTCGTGGCCTGGAACCGGCTTCCCAATACATATCCGCGGGGAATCTCGCCCGTCAACCTTTTCTTTATTCGAATGCGTATTTTCCCCTGCTACAATAGGGCGCGGTGAAAGGAGGGGCTTTGGTTTTCTACACGGACCTGAGTGACGTCTACGATGCGCTCTTTCCGGTTTCCGACGCCCAGCGAGCCCTCTTCGACCGGCTCCTCGCGTCGGGCCGTGTCCGCCGCGTCGCCGACGCCGGCTGCGGCTCGGGGGCGCAGCTTCTCCCCTTCGC
>JBAUKK010000005.1:0-8776 GCA_049577645.1 Candidatus Deferrimicrobiaceae bacterium | reverse complement strand
CCGATGATCATACCCGTACTTCTGGAGCTCTAGTGCACCGTCTCGCAAATATCTTGGCATTCGAGCGCCGCTGCAGGGGACAGGCCCCTCGCTCCAGCTTCGTTGCGCTCCTTGCGCCGTACTTTGCTCCAGTACGCCTCAGTCGCGCGCCGAAGCAAGGCGCAGGCGCATCGACGCTCTCGGTGCGTCAAGCTATTTACGAGAAGGTACACTAGGATGGGAGACGGAATCCGGAGGGACGCCCTCGCCATCTTCTTTCTCACCGTTGGAATTTTCCTCACGGTTTCGCTTGTTTCCTTTCACCAGATGGATCCCTCCCTGTCCGCCTGGAGTTCGAAGGGGGCCGCGGTCCGCAACTGGGGAGGGTCAGTGGGGGCGATCGTATCCGACCTCCTTCTTCAGCTGTTCGGTCTGGGGGCGGTCGGGTTCCCGATCCTCTGCCTGGCGCTCGCATACTGGACGTTTCGCGGGGAGAGGATGGCGGGCAAGTGGAGCCGGGCCGCCGGCGGATTGCTCGCGGTCTGTTCGTTGCTCGGGATCGCGAGCTTTTTCACGGGGCACGTCCGGTTGTTCGGCGCGGACATCTTCCTTCCGGGGGTCGTGGGGCACCTGCTCGGGGTCAACTTCTTCGGAAAACTGCTGAGCAAGGTGGGGGGGTTGATCTGCCTTGTCGCCCTGTTCCTCTTTTCCCTTATGCTGTTCACGGGATTGCCGCTGCGCGGCCTGCCCACCCTGTGGCGGCGAAAGAAGACCACGGAACAGGTCCGCGCCATCGTTAAGGAGAAGATGGTTCCCCGTGAGGATTGGGGCGGGGAGAAGGCGACGGGGGAAACCGCCCCCGCAGGACGTCGCAACGTCTCCTCTCCCCGGATCGTCGCCTCTCCGCCCGTTCCCGAAGCTCACCCCGCCCCGAAGGGCGAGGGGAGGGAATTCGTTCTTCCCTCTCTGGCTCTCCTGGAGGCTTCCGCCGACAGCGAAAACGGCGCGGATGAGGCCTCCCTGCAGCGGAACGCGGCCACTCTCATCGAGAAGCTCTCCGAGTACGACATCGAAGGCAACATCACCGAGATCCGGACCGGCCCCCTCGTTACCACATATGAATTCCGGCCGGCCCCCGGTGTGAAGGCGAACCGGGTCGTGGCGATGGCGGGGGACCTTGCCCTGGCGATGCGGTGCGAGTCGGTCCGCGTGGTCCCGAATATCCCCGGCAAGGGGGTTATGGGGTTCGAAATCCCCAACGAGAATCGGGCGTTCATCTCGCTCCGGGAGCTTCTCGGATGCCAGGCGTACGCGGATTCCGAGGCGATGCTCTCGCTGGTAATGGGGAAAGACATCTTCGGGGAGCCGGTCATCCGGGACCTTTCGAAGATGCCGCATCTTCTGATCGCCGGGGCCACGGGGTCGGGAAAGAGCGTTGCCCTGCACAGTCTGATCCTTTCGATCCTGTTCCGGGCCACCCCCGAGGACGTCCGGTTGATTCTCGTCGACCCCAAGATGCTCGAACTCACTCTTTACGACGGCATCCCCCACCTGTTTCATTCCGTCGTCACGCAGCCGCGGGAGGCGGCCCAGGTGTTGAAGTGGGCCGTCGGGGAGATGCGGGGGAGATACCAGGAAATGATGGAAAACGGCGTCCGGCACATCGACGCCTACAACCAGCTTGTCGACAGGAGGTCACGTTCCGTTCTTCGGGTGAAGGCGCGGGACGGGGAAGCCGAGGAGATGGCGCGCCTTCCCTACATCGTGATCGTCATCGACGAACTGGCCGACCTCATGTTGACAAGCGCATCGAGGCGGGAGGTGGAGGATTCCATCACGCAACTTACCCAGATGGCCCGGGCCGCGGGAATCCACCTCGTCTTCGCGACCCAGCGGCCTTCCGTGGACGTCCTGACCGGCATCATCAAGGCGAACTTTCCGTCGCGCGTCTCCTTCAAGGTCGCTTCCCAGTTCGACTCCCGGACGATCCTCGACCAGTCGGGGGCCGAGACCCTCCTCGGGTTCGGGGACATGCTCTTCCTCCAGCCCGGAGTCGGGGGGATCGTCAGGGTCCACGGTCCCTTTGTGGGGGAGGGGGAGATCCAGCGCGTCGTTGCCCATCTTCGGACGCAGGGGACGCCCGAATACGAGCCCTCCATCACCACGTTGCCGAGTGAAGAGGAGGAGCGGGACCCCTCGCGGGACGAGAAGTTCGACGTGGCGGTCGAGGAGGTGATCCGTGCGGGGCGCGCATCGGTTTCGATGCTCCAGAGGCGCCTTCAGATAGGGTTCAACCGGGCTGCCCGCATCATCGAGGAGATGGAGAGGCAGGGAATCGTAGGACCGTCCGAGGGCGGAAAGCCGCGGGAAGTCTACATAGCGAACAGGGAGTAAACGCCGGAGGCGGGACGGGTTTCCCGGCATCTCCCTGATGGGAAGGAGGAGCTTTTTCCCATGCGCACCTTGTACCGGGCCGCGCCGGCGGCCCTCTTTCTTTTCATCATGGCGTTTCTTTCGGTCGCCTCCGGCGGCGCGGCGGAAGGCGAGATCCTTTTTCGCCGTGTTGTGCGGAAGTACCAAAACGCCACGACCCTGTCCGCCCGTTTCCGGCAGGAGGTGCCGTTGCAGAACGTGGGAATCGTGAGAAAGGCCGCCGGCCAGGTCTACTTCCAGCGTCCTTTGCGGATGCGCTGGGATTACCGGGTGCCCGGGGAGCAGCTGTTCCTGGCCGACGGGAAGTACTTCTATTTCAGGCCCCCCGATTCGCTCGAAGTGTTCCGGCGGAAAATCGACGAGAGGACGCTCGGGGGCAGGGTCCCTCTCCTGCTTCTTTTCGGAAAAGGCGACATCATGGAGTACTTTCGTGTGGAGGAGGCCATGCCTCTCGAGGGAGGGGGGAGAACGGCGATCCGCCTGCTTCCGAAAG
The DNA here is from genome assembly GCA_049577645.1 of Candidatus Deferrimicrobiaceae bacterium. Taxonomy (GTDB): domain Bacteria; phylum Desulfobacterota; class Deferrimicrobia; order Deferrimicrobiales; family Deferrimicrobiaceae; genus CSP1-8. The sequence goes on along the minus strand of JBAUKK010000005.1, from coordinate 5,871 downwards.
GGGAAGGGGCACCGGAGGTGAGGAGAGTCGACCTTGTGGTGGACGATGCGGACCTGACGATCCGGGAGATTCATCTTTACGATCATTTGGGGGGAGCGAACCACCTGTACCTCGACGACATCGTGATCGACCCGTCGCTTCCTGCGGACCTCTTCCGGTTCCGGGAACCGCCCGGGGGGAAAATGGTGGATGGATGAGCGAAAGGGGAAAGACCGGGATCGGCGTGCGCATCCTGACGCTCGGTTGCGCGAAAAATTCCGTCGACGCGGAGGTGATGTCCGGGCTTCTCGCCGAGGACGGGTGCCGCATCGTCTCCCGGGGGCCCGCGGACGTGGGGATCGTCAACACGTGCGGGTTCATCCGGGAGGCGAAAGAGGAGTCGATCGGGGAAATCCTCGCCTTGGCGCGCGAGAAGGAGCGGGGGAAAATCCGGCATCTTGTGGTGGCCGGGTGTCTTGCGAAGCGGTACCGGGACGAGCTGCCGGAGTCCCTGCCGGAGGTGGACCTGTTCGTAGGGCCCGGAGATATCCCGTCGCTCCCCGGATTGGTCAGGAAGCTGGCTGGGGGAACCAACCCGCGCCGGGTCGTGGGAACGGGGGCCTTGCCCGAGGATGCGTACCGCCACCGCCGCCGGGAGTCGCGGGAGGCGTCGGCATACCTGAAGATTCTGGAGGGGTGCGACCACCGGTGCGCCTACTGCACGATTCCGGATATCCGGGGGCGTTTGCGGAGCCGGGACCGGGACTCTCTGCTTGCCGAAGTGCGGATGCTGGTCCGCCAGGGAGCGAGGGAGATCAACCTCGTCGGCCAGGACATCAGCTCCTACGGAGCCGACCGGGGGGAGAAAAGAGCGCTTCCCCGCCTCGTCCGTGACGTTTGCGCCGTCCGGGGGGTCCGCTGGGTGCGGCTGCTCTACCTCTACCCCGGGCGCCTGGATGAGGAACTGATCGAGCTGGTGGCCGAGGGGGAGAAAGTGTGCCGGTACCTCGATATCCCCGTCCAGCACATCGACGCGGAGGTCCTCGCAAGGATGGGTCGCCGCTACGGCCCCGACGACATATGGGCCCTCCTCGAAAGGGTGCGTGAGCGGGTTCCCGGGATATTCCTCAGGACCTCGCTGATCGTCGGTTTTCCGGGAGAGACCACCGCGGCGTTCGACCGGCTGCTCCGGTTCGTTCACGCGTCCCGGTGGGACTACCTCGGGGTGTTCCCCTATTCCCGGGAGGAGGGGACCCCCGCCTATGCGATGGCGCGCCAGGTAGGCGAGGCGGTCAAGCGGGAGAGGGCGCGGCGGGTCCGGGACGCTCAGGCCGACATCCTCGCCGCCCGCAATGCGGGAATGGCGGGGGAGGTGATCGAGGTCCTCGTGGAGGAGACGCGGGGCCGGGGCCGGGCCGTCGGTCGGCACCGGGGCCAGGCGCCGGAAGTGGACGGGAACGTGATCCTTTCTGGATACCGGGGGGGAGACGGCCGTTTCTGCCGGGCGAGGGTGACGGGCGCTCGGGAATGGGACCTGCTGGCAAAACGGGTTGACAGCGATTCGACACCGAGTATACTAACGTAATTTTTAATGAGACACAGGGGGCGGCAGGGAGATGAAACCAATCAGGGAGATGCTCCTCAAGATGCGGGAAGAACTCGTGCGGGAGATCGCCCGGAGGTCCAGGGAGACGGCAGTAAGCGGAGTTTCGGACATCGGGGACATTCTCGACTCCGTTTCCGAGGAGCGGACCCGGGAACTGGATATGATTCTCACGGACCGGGAGAAGCAGAAGCTCAAGCAGATCGACGACGCTCTCGACAGGATCGAGGAGAACACGTACGGACTCTGTGAGGAGTGCGGCGTCAAGATTCCCCGGGCACGCCTGAAGGTAGTGCCTTTCGCCAAGTATTGCGTGGAGTGCAAGGAAGCGATCGAGCGCGAGGAGAAGTACACCCGGGAGGAGCCCGAGGAGGCGGTCAAGAAGGTTCCTATGGCCGAGGCGGAGGAGTAGAGACCTTCGCTCCGGTTTCGATTTCCCCCACCGGTCTTTCGTTTTTCTCCATGGTCGTCTTTTTCCCCTTCTGGTAGACAGCCACCGCCCTGTTGTGTTCCCGAAGAGTCCGGGAAAACTGGTGGGACCCGTCGTTGCGGGACACGAAGTACAGGTAGTCGGTTTTCGCAGGCTCGCCCGCGGCGATGAGGGAGGACAGCCCGGGGTTGCATATGGGCCCCGGGGGAAGACCCTTGTTCTGGTAGGTGTTGTACGGATGGGGCGTTCGAAGGTCCTTCTTGGTGAGATTCCCTCCGAACTTCTTTAGTCCATAGATGACCGTCGGATCCATCTGGAGGGGCATCTTGAGGGAAAGACGCTTCCGGATGACCGCCGAAACGAGAGGCTTTTCCTGGTCAAGACCGGTTTCCTTCTCGATAATCGACGCGATCGTCACGATCTGGTTCAGCGTGAACCCGTCCTCCGCTGCCTTGCTCTCCATTTCGGGGGTGAACTTCCTGCGGAACCGGCGCACCATGACGCCGAGAATTTCCTCCGGGGGCATCTCCTTCACCATGATGTACGTGTCCGGGAACAAGTACCCCTCCAGGGTACTTCCCGGGATTCCCATCCGGCTGATCAGGGAGGGCGAAGTGGCTGCTGTGAGGAAGGCAGCCGGGTTCGCCAGTTCCAGGGTCCCGAGGGTTTCGGCGATATCGAAGAGGGTAGACCCGCCGGGGATGGTCACCTGGTATTTGGCCACGTCGCCGCCTACGAGCTTTCTCCACAACTCGATCGCGGAAGGGGGAGCAGGCAGGGCGTACTCCCCGTGCTGGAGTTTGGTGCCGGTCATCGTCCCGACCACGAGGATCCGGAAGGCGAGAGGATACCGGAGTGCCCCCTTCTCGGCAAGCAGCTTCTCGATTTCCGGGAAGGTGCTCCCTTTGGGGATGACCACCTTTGTCACGTGCCACCGGTCATGGGGTGGGCGGGCCGATACGAGGAAGAGGAAGACGAAGGCCGCAGTGAAAAAGGCGGCAACGGCGATGCTCCATCTCCGCGCAATCACGGAGAGCCTACTTCCGGTTCCTGTGATCGAGGAAGCTCTGCAGAAGGAAGACGGCCGAGAGGCTGTCCCTTTTTTCTCTCCGCTTATCGCGCCTGACACCGGATGCGATCAGGTGGCGCTCCGCCTGCACGGTTGTCATTCGCTCGTCCCACATTTCGACCGGTATCCCCAAACGCTCCCGGATCTTTTCCGCGAAAACCCTCGTCTTCTTCGCCTGGGTCCCCTCCTCGCCGCTCAATTGCAGGGGGAGGCCGACCAGCACGGTGCCGACGGAGTGCTCCCGGATCAACCTCCCGATCGTCTCGGTATCCCGATTGTCCCCTTGGCGCTGTATGGCGGCCAGGGGCTGGGCCGTGATTCCGAGGGCGTCGGAGACAGCCGCTCCGATCCTGTGGCTGCCGAAATCCAGCCCGAGAATCCTGCCGTCCTTTTGCTCCGGCATACGATCATCCCCCCGGAAAAAGTGTACGTTCCGCGTTGTGCCATCGTCAACACGATTGACGAACCCGGCGCAGTCCGGTAAATATATACGGATTGTGGGGGGTAGATGGGGGGATCGATCACCGACGTGGCCGGGATTCTGTTGGGGCACGAGCATGACCTCGGGCGCGGATCGGGGATCACGGTCCTCCTGTTCCCCCGGGGGGCGACAGGGGCTGCCGACATCCGGGGGGAGGCCGCCGGCACGAGGCAGATGGATTCGCTGCTTCGCCCCCACCCGGCACGCCGCATCCACGGGCTCGTCCTGGCGGGGGGAAGCGCATTCGGGCTCGACGCCGCGGCAGGGGTGATGCGCCTCCTGGAGGAAAACGGCGTCGGGTTCGTAACCCCTGCGGGGGTGGTTCCGATCGTGCCCACGGCGGTGGTCTACGACTTGGGCTTCGGGGATCCGACGTTCCGCCCGACTCCGGAGATGGCGTATGCCGCCGCGGAGAAGGCATCCGCGGAATCTCCGGCGCAAGGGTCCGTAGGGGCGGGGGCCGGTGCGACCGTCGGGAAGATATTCGGGGTTGAACGCGCGATGAAGGGCGGCTTCGGGGCCGCGAGCGAGCGCGGGAGAGGGGCGATCGTCGGGGCCTGTGCCGTCGTGAACGCCTTCGGGGACGTCTTCGACCCCATCTCGGGGGAGTGGCTCGCGGGAGCGCGGACCGGGGACGGAAAAGAACGGGCGGGGACCGAAGAAGCGTTTCTCGACGGGTATGCAAGGGAGCCGTTTTCTCCTGAGAACACGACGCTTTGCGTCGTTGCCACCGCCGACGACCTGTCCCGGGAAGAACTGGCCGGCGTAGCGAGGATGTCGCACGGAGCGCTGTTCCGGTCGATCCGGCCCGTTCACACGCCCATGGACGGCGATATCGTGGTGGCCCTGTCCACCGGGGCATCGGGGCGAAAAGGGAACCCGATGCAGACGGCGGTCCTTGCCGGACGGGCCCTCGAGAAAGCGATCGCGAACGCCGTGAGGTCCGCTGCGGGGGCGCACGGCCTGCCGGCGGCCCGGGATATCCGCAGGAGGGAAAACCCGTGATGATCGGCAGAATCGAGGAGACCCTGAGAGGAATGCTGTCGGACCCTTCCGTCGCGGTTCGGCTGGCGGCCTCCGCCGCTCTCGACAGGCTGCGGGCAAAAAAATCGGTGTCCTCCTACCTCCAGATTCTCAAGACCGGCACGCTGGAAGAGCGGGTCCGGATCGTCTTTGCCGCAGAGGAAATCGGCGGCCCGGAAGGGCAGACCCTGCTTCTCGCCGCCCTGGAGGACAAGGAGCAGGAGGTAAGGGGGGGGGCGGTCCGCGCCCTCAAGTCCACCCTGACCGGGGACGTTCTCCGGATACTGGTAGCCCGCCTTCCCGGGGAAGAGGGCGTAGTGCTCGGCAACCTGTTGGAGGCCTTGGGTAAATCCCGGCAGAAGGATCTGGCTCCCACCATCGAATCGTACCTGGGGCACCCGGACGCCGAGGTGCGGGGGAAGGCGATCCAGGCGTACGCCCGGGTGGCGGAGTACGACGGTTGGGAGAAGATACTCGCACATGCGACCGAGCAGGACGAAACGGTCCGGGCGGCCGCCGCCCGGGCATTCGGGGAGTGGAGTTCGTCGTAGTTCCGGAGGATCCCGGGGATCTCCCTTCAGGAGGGCGGTGCCGACTGTAGCGCCCCTTTTTGCGCGTCCGGGTACAGGAGAGGGTTGACCGTGCCCAGGATCGACCGGCCGGGGTGGGGCGTCCGGTCCGCGATTTCGGCGAGTTCCACCTCCTCCGGTCGGGGTAGCGGGTTCCCCTGCCGGTCGACCAGGACCTGGATCTTGAACGGCCCCAGACCGGCAGGGCCGACCCCGGTGATGACTCCCACCTCCATGCTGTTCAGTCGCACCATCGTCCCGATCGGGAAGCTTCCCATCACGCTCTTCAGGACCGCAAGAACGTCCGCGTCGATCGATTTTCCCGAAATCTTCTCCATGATTTCGAGTGCCTCGCTCGGCTGCTTCGCCTTCTGGTACGCCCGCATCGTTGTGATGGCGTCGTAGCAGTCCGCCACGGCGATGATCTGCGATCGCGGGTTCATGGGGTAATCCGGCCCCAGATCCGGGTATCCCTTCCGGTCGTACCGCAGGTGGTGCTCCCGGACCATGTAGGCGGAGGTGGGTCGGATGTGGGGCATCTTCCCCAAAAGAACGAACCCCTCTTCGGGGTGTTTCTTGATCTCCTCGAATTCCTGGATGGTGAGATTTCCCGGTTTACGGATCAGGTCGAGGGCGAGTTGGGTCTTCCCTATGTCGTGCAGGAGGCCGGCCACCCCGACCTCGGTTTTCTCCTGGGAAGAGAGGGAGAGCGCATCG
>JBAUKK010000004.1:0-3895 GCA_049577645.1 Candidatus Deferrimicrobiaceae bacterium | reverse complement strand
CCATCCCACTCCCCGGAGAGAGCGACTTGAACGGAAGGCCCCGAAGCGCGAAACTTGCGGACCCGGACGATACCTCCCTTCAGGAAGACGTCGGCTTCCGCCGAGTCAAAGGGAACGTTCCCGCTCCCCGCTTTCGGGAGAGCAATCCGACCCGCTGCCTGCGCCAACTTGACCGTGACGCGCGTCCCCAAAACCCGGACGGAACGGATTCGCAATTCCGGGATCTTTGCCTCCCACTCCGCAAGCGGCCCCAATTGGCGGATGCGGACGTAGCCGTCGATGAGAAGAATCTCGGGGGTCTCCTCCTGCCCTTCGCCCTTTCCGGAGGCACGGAGTTTATCCAGGAGGGGCCGATTCGCCTCTCCGGCGCGAACGGAAAACGTTCGCACCAGAACGCGGGAGACCGGCAATGCACCCGATAGAATCCGCCTCAAGGAAAGGGACACATCGACATGCCCCGCGTGGGCGAGGGGGGTGTCGGCGATGTCGTCCCGGATGTCCAGTTCCTCAAGGGAGACACGGAGATGCAGGGGATGAAACCGAAGCGCCCGGTAGGAAACCCGCAGGCCCAGAGCCCGGGCCTCCTCCCGGATCGTATCCTCTGCCTTTGCCAAAAGGGGGGGAATTTCCTGCAGCACCCGCCGGATTCCGAAGGCAAGGAGTGCGACGAGGAAGAGCCCCAGACCGATCCTCCACGCCCATCTTCTCGCCATAAGGGGTAATTATAAAGGAATTGGCGTAAAAACCGAAGAGCCCCTCGCACGGAAGGGGCCCTTCGCTACCGATAAACCGCCGATGACAAGATGGAGCGGGCGACCGGATTCGAACCGGCGACGTCAAGCTTGGGAAGCTTGCATTCTACCCCTGAATTACGCCCGCATTTTCTCCGTTTTATTACCATGGACCGATCCCGCGTTGCAACGGTATGCTCATCCCTCGAACTTCCGGACACGCTCCCGGAGGTCCCGGTAGTCCGGAAAAGACTCGTATAGGGAAAGAAATATTTCCTTCGCCTCCTCTTCCTTCCCGCTTTGGGAGAGGAGATCCGCCATCAGATAGCGGACATCCCGCGTTTCGGAAGGGGTTACGCCTTCCGCCGCAAGTACCTCCTTGAGCGTTTCGGTTGCCGCCTCGAGCTCCCCTTTCTCGGCCAACGTCTCGGCAAGCAGGCAAGACGCCCCCAGGAACAACTTCGACTTCGAGCGGGAGAGCCGGAATTCCTCCACGGCCTCGTCGAGAAGGCCCATCTCCTTGTACGCAATGCCGAGGTTGTACCGCGCCTCCGGATCCGTCTCCCCGATCTCCTCGTTCACTTTCGCCTGGAGCTTCTCCACGGAGCTCTGCAGTATCTTCTCTTCCTCGCTCCCCTCCCCGAGAGGAGCCTTCTTCTCATCGGCGGGAGGAGGAGCGGGGGCCTCGGGCTCCGAGAGCTTGCGCAAGGCGTCCTCGAAAGACATCGCTCCTGCGAAACCCTCCTCCTGTCCTTTCTCCACGGCGGATATTACCTCGTCCGCATTCGACCCGCGGCTCGAATCTCCCGAACTTTTTAGGAATTCCGCCGCATTTTTCAGATACGGAAGGCCGGCCTCGGTTTTTCCCGCAGCGACCCAAAGGAAGCCGCAGGGCTCGAAAAGCTCGGGGTGTTCCACAGCGACGGAGGTAAGGACATTCATACGGACGGCAAACTCCGTCTCCATCCGGGAGGGGCCGACGACGGGGGCTACCCTCGCCATCTCGCTTACGGCCTCGAACAGCTTCTTCTGATACAGGTAGACGTCCGCGACGAGAAGGGACGGCAGCGGGTTGTCCGGCAGGCTTTCCGAAATGTTCCGATAGAATTCGATCCTCTGGTCGTCGGTGGCGAACCGGATCTTTCCGGTGGCCACCTTCTCCAGTTCGCTCAGCGCGTCTCCCATATGCCCTTGCTGGGCAAGCAGACGGATGATCCAGCGCGTGAAATCGATGTTGCCCGGGTCGTTCTTGAGCATCTGCCGGAGGACGGCGATGGCCTTGGTCGTGAACCCGCTCTTTTCGTACAGGATGGCCGCCCGTGCGAGCTGGTCGGTTCCCTCCACGATCTCCCCCTGCCGCAGAAGGAAAAGACCCAGCTTCTGCCTCGCCTGGGGATCCTGCGGGGATTCCTGGATCTTCCGCGACAGGGAGGAACGATCGTCTCCCGCTTTCGAGGAGAACTTCTTCCGGAACGAATCGAACATGCCCAACCGGTCAACCCTCCCTGCGAGGCCGCCGGCCGTGCCCGGCAAACCCACCGTCCATTATGCCCTCTTTTCCACGAACTTGGTCCACAAACGCCCTTCGGTGAAATCCGAGTCCATCATCATCTTCTTGTGAAAATCGATCGTCGTCTTCACCCCTTCGATCCGGATCTCCTCGAGAGCCCGCCGCATCCGCATGATTGCCTCGTTACGGTCCTCCCCGTGCACCACCAGCTTTCCCAGCAGGGAGTCGTACGTGGAGGGGACCGTGTAGCCGGGGTAGATCCCCGTGTCGACACGGACTCCGAACCCGCCGGGGAACATGCACGATGTTATCTGTCCCGGGGACGGGATGAACGTTTCGGGATCCTCCGCGTTGATGCGGCACTCGATGCTGTGACCCCGGAACGGGACCCCCTTCTGGTCAATCCGCAGTTTCTTCCCGTCGGCGATCCGTATCTGCTCCCGCACAATGTCCATACCCGTAATCATCTCCGTGACGGGGTGCTCCACCTGGATCCGGGTGTTCATCTCCAGGAAATAGAACTCCCCTTCGGAGATGTAGAGAAATTCGACCGTCCCCACATTGTTGTACCGCACCGCGGTCGCCGCGTCGACCGCCGCCTTGTGGATCCGTTTCCGGATCCGGGCGGGAATGAACGGCGCGGGGGCCTCCTCGATCAGTTTCTGGTGACGCCTCTGGACCGAACAGTCCCGGTCCCCCAGGTGGATGACATTGCCGAACTTGTCGCCCATAATCTGGACCTCGACGTGCCTCGCGTGCTCGAAATACTTCTCGATGTAGACGTCGGGGACGCCGAAGGCGGAAAGGGCCTCCGACTGGGCGGTGAGAAAAGCGTTGATGAAGGAGGCGGGAGAATGAACGATTTTCATGCCCCTTCCTCCTCCTCCGGCGGCCGCCTTGATGATCACGGGGAAACCGATTTCCTTCGATATCCGAAGCCCTTCCTCTTCTTCCGTGATCGCTCCGTCGCTCCCCGGGACGGTCGGTACCTTGACCTTGCGCACCGCGCGGCGCGCCTCGACCTTGTCTCCCATCAGCCGAATCGACTCCGATGACGGCCCGATGAACTTTACCCCGTAATTCTCGCAGATTTCGGCGAAGGCCGGGTTCTCCGCAAGGAATCCGTACCCCGGGTGGACCGAGTCCGAGTCCGTGATCTCGACCGCACTCAGGATGGAAGGAACATTAAGGTAGCTATCCGCGCTCGGCGGCGGCCCCACGCAGACGGACTGGTCCGCTGTCTTGACGTGCATTGCGTCCTTGTCCATGGAGGAATAGATGGCGACGGTTCGAATCCCCATCTCGCGGCAGGTGCGGATGATACGGACGGCGATTTCTCCCCGGTTGGCGACAAGCACCTTGTGAATCATGCCGTCTTCTACTCCGCGGAGATGTGGAAAAGCGGCTGGCCGTAGGCAACCGGTTGCGCGTTTTCTACGAGAATCGCCACCACGACGCCTCCCGTGTCGGATTCGATCTGGTTCATGATCTTCATCGCCTCGACGATGCACAGGACCTGGCCTTTGGTGACGCGGCTTCCCACCTCGACGAACGGGGCCGCGTCGGGGGCCGGCGCCCGGTAGAACGTACCCACGATCGGGGAGACGACCTCCTTGCCCGCCGTCTTCGGAGGGTCTTTCGGAGGAGCGGGAGC
>JBAUKK010000003.1:0-2161 GCA_049577645.1 Candidatus Deferrimicrobiaceae bacterium | reverse complement strand
GCGGGGCGCAGGGAGAAACTCTCCCGCGGGGAGCCGATCCGCGCGGAGAACATCCTGGGCGACATCCTCTCGGCCTACCCGGAGACCGAGAAGGTGTTCCGGAAGTATTACGGAGACGGGTGCTTCTCCTGCCCCGGCCAGGCGACCGAGAGCGTGAAGCAGAGCGCGATGATGCACAACGTGAGTGAGAAGCAGATCCTGACCGATTTGAACCGGGCAGCCGGGTTTTAAGCTGCGGGGGGACACTCTCACCGGGGACGCTCCTTTTATTATCGACAGTGTCCCCCTGAATGGAGGGCGCAATGATCGACCGGATGCAGGAACTGCTCGAGGCGGAGCGCGCGGGGGTGAAATGCCTCGCGGCGATGGCGGATCAGACCCCGGAGGGGGAGAAGAAGGAATTCCTGGTTTTCCTCCGGAACGACGAGGGACGGTTCTGCGCCGGGCTACACCGGCTCATCCGGGACAGGGAGGGAGCTCCCACCGACCGGACAGGGACCTTCGCGGACAAGGTTCTCGCCCTGGAGGGGGAGACCGAGCGGCTGGCGCTTCTCGTCAAGGGGCAGGCGTGGGTCGTCCGAAAGATCGGCGAGATCCCGACCGCGGAGATGACCCCAAACGAAAAGTCGTTCTTCGAGGGCATGCACAAGGCGCACGTGGCCAACATCGAGGCGTGCCGGAAATACCTTCCCCCTGAAAAATAGACGCTCCCCTTACCGGTCTCCGTATTTCCCGGGCCGATGCGGCCCGCCCGACTTAATCGTACTACCCGACGGCCGGCATCACGGCGCGCCGCCGAGGGATTTCGCTACTCTCCCATCTGCGTAACCGATACTATCGTCCGGGGCAAGTCCGTTGCACGGCACTGCGGGATCGGATACAAACGGGCCGCCCGGGGATACGATGGTCCCATTCGGATAACATTGCGGATTATCCCCTATGCATGCGTACAATAGTTTCTCCACCACCTTCCGAGAGGATATCCGGCATTGAACGAAGGGGCGAAACGGCCGAGAGGGGCAGGAATCCTGATCACGGCAGCGGCGGTCGTCATCATCGTGGCGGGAATGCGCGCTGCGGCTCCGATCCTGGTGTCGATCCTCCTGTCAGCGTTCATTTCGGTCATCTGCGGGCCGCCGCTGTTCTGGCTCCGGCGAAAGGGCGTCCCCAATCCGCTCGCCCTGGTGATCGTGATCGCGGCCGTAATCGCCGGCGGGATGATCCTGGCGGTTCTCGTGGGAACGTCCCTGGACGACTTCTCCCGTGATTTGCCCGTCTATCAGGAGCGCATCAAGGAGCAGGCGGCCGCGCAGCTTGCGTGGTTGGGGCGGCTGGGCATCGACGTATCCAACCGGGGCCTGCTGAAGGCGTTCGACCCCGGTGCCGTCATGAATATGGTTGCGCGCATCCTCACGGGGTTGGGCGGAGCGCTCACCAACGCTTTCCTGATCCTGCTCACGGTGATTTTCATCCTGTTAGAGGCGTCGAGCTTTCCCGGAAAACTGCGCGCCACTATGGCCGACCCGAACCGGTCGTTCAAAACCATCGACACGTTCCTCGACAACGTCCAACGGTACATGGCCATCAAAACGATAGTCAGCCTGGCCACGGGGATCACGATAGCGGCCTGGCTCGCAATCCTGGGCGTCGACTACCCCTTGTTGTGGGGCACCCTGGCATTTCTGCTCAACTACGTGCCCAACATCGGGTCGATTCTGGCGGCCGTACCGGCGGTTCTTCTTGCCTTGCTCCAGCTTGGCGCCGGACCGGCGCTGCTTACGGCATTGGGATACCTGGTGGTGAACGTCTTGATCGGCAACGTGATCGAGCCGCGGATCATGGGGCGCGGCCTGGGTCTTTCGACGCTGGTCGTATTCCTGTCGCTGGTGTTCTGGGGATGGGTTCTGGGACCGGTCGGCATGCTTCTGTCCGTTCCTTTGACCATGACCCTGAAGATTGCATTCGACAGCAACGAAGATACGCGATGGATCGCTGTCTTGCTGGGACCGGAAGTGCCCGTCGAAGCGGCTTCGCATGCCCTCCCGAAAAACCCGACCCGCGAGCCGCCCGAGGAGGGCCAGCCCTCCTGAACGGGTATACCGAACATGCCTCCCCGCCGCCGGGTGACCCGCATCCGGCCGCGGCCGGGGTGTTCGTGGGC
>JBAUKK010000002.1:0-2619 GCA_049577645.1 Candidatus Deferrimicrobiaceae bacterium | reverse complement strand
GCTTGCCGGGGAGGGGAAAGTTCTTCTCCTGAGGGAAGGGGCGATCCCCTTCCGGACCATAACCGACTTTCTCGGGAAGGGATAGAACATGGCCATCGTATCGCCGTGTCGGGGCATCCATTACGATGTGGGAAAAGTGGGCGATCTGTCCGAGGTCGTCGCCCCGCCGTACGATGTGATTTCCCCGGAAGAACAGAATCAGCTCCACCTGCGCAACCTCCGGAACATCGTCTGGATCGATTTCGGCCTGGAGGAGGAGGGTGACGGCCCCTCGGAGAACAAGTATACCCGCGCCGCCGGGTACTACGGGCTATGGCAGTCCGAGGGGACCCTCGTGCGCGACGGTTCTCCGGCTTTCTACTATTACGAGCAGGAGTTCGATATCCAGGGCCGCGGGGCCGTCGTGCGCAAGGGATTCCTTGGCGCCCTCAGGCTTTCGGCTTTCGGGGAAGGGACGGTGTTTCCGCACGAAAAGACGCATTCCCGCCCCAAGGAGGATCGGCTCCGGCTCATGCGGGCGACACAAGCGCACATGAGCCCCGTTTTTGCGCTCTATTCGGACCCGTCCGACGAGGTGGCGAGCGCGCTGATCGGAAAGGTGCGGAGGGCACCCGATTTTCTGGCGACCGATGATCTGGGCGTGAAGCACCGCGTATGGACGGTGGACGACCCGGCGGTTCTCGCTGCCGCTGCCGGACAGATGCGGGACAAAAAGATCTTCATCGCGGACGGGCACCACAGGTACGAGACGGCGCTCGCTTTCCGGGACGAGATGCGGGGGAAACACGGCGTGAGGGAGGACGCAGCGTACGAACACGTCCTCGTGTTCCTGTGCAACATGGACGATGAGGGGATCGTGATCCTTCCTACCCACCGGGGCGTTCATTCCCTCGCAGGATTCACGGAGGATTCGTTTGCCGAAAAGGTGAGGGCCGTTCTTCCCATGGAAACCCGAAAAGGCTCCCCGGAGGACGCGATGCGCGCGGTAGCCGCGGCCGGGCGGGAAGAAAAGGCCATCGCCTGGAGTGCCGGCGGAGACCGGTTCCACCTCATCACCTTTCCCGACTTCCCGCGGTTCTGCGAAGAACGGCTGTCCGGATTCCCCGCTTCGCTCCGCATGCTCGACGTGGTGATGCTGCACGGTTTCCTGTTCGGGCAGGTCCTTGGCATCACCCCGGAGGCGGTGACCGCCGGGCAGCACGTAACGTATTACAAGGATCCAGTCATGGCGGCGGCCGATCTTGTCGGCGGCTCGATCCAGGCGGCGTTTTTCCTGAACCCCGTCACCGTCGAGGAGTTCCGGGACGTTTCCCTCTCCGGCCATGTCCTTCCGCAGAAAACCACCTTCTTCTATCCGAAGATCCTGACGGGGCTCCTGATCCATTCGGCGCGGGGAGATGAAACGCCGCCGGGATAGAGAGAAATCGATCCTCCCCTTCCGGGTTGATCAACCGGCGAACGGGTACCGGTTCTCCATCGACTCCGTGCTGCTCGCCGATTTCGCCGCTCTCTATTGCGGCAGGTCGGTCCTCGACCTGGGCACCGGGTCGGGCGTTGTTCTCCTTCTCCTTGCCCGGCGGTGCGAGATCCTGAAAAAAGGCGTGGGCGTGGAGATCCAGCGGCCGTTGTGGGAGTCCGCCCGACGGAACATCGGGGAGCACGGGTTCGGGGACCGTCTTTCCGCGGTCCTGGGCGATCTACGGGACGACGTCCCCGGGCTCTCCCCGCGGTCCTTCGACCTCGTTGTCGCCAACCCCCCGTACCGGAAAATCGGCGAGGGCAGAAGGAACCCGGATCATGGCAAGGAGATCGCCCGCCACGAGGTGGCGTGCACCCTGGCGGACGTATTCTCCGCCTCGCGGAAGTACCTCGCTCCGCGGGGCAGGTACGCCCTGGTGTGCCCCTCGCCACGCCTTCCGGAGGCCTTCGCCCTGGGCGCCGCTGCGGGGATTCCGCCGGAGGCCGTCCGGTTTGTCCACCCGCATGCGGATGAGCCGGCAAACCGTGTGCTGGTGACGGGAAGCCGGCGAAAAGGCCCGGAGCTCACCGTCCTCCCCCCCCTCGTCGTCTACTCGTCCCGGAGACGGTACCATCCGGAAGTCGCGGGGATGTTCTCGGGTTTTTTCCGCGGGTAGTCCGGTTCCCTCCGGTGTCCTATTTGCCCCGGCGGGAGGATTTTCGGGAGATGGAGCGAAGGATTTCCCGGGTTTCGGGATCCCGGACCTCCTCGAGACCGCTTGGCTCAGGAGGAGGGGGGCGGTCGTGACGTGCATCTCCTTCCCCCTTTGAGGTTTTCCTCTCCTCCCCCGGGGTGGGGGCTGCCGGGACGCCGGAAGGGCAGCTCCCGGCATCCACGGTGAACCGGATTTCCCGGACCTTCTCCTCGCCCGCGACGGACCGGATTCTTTCGAGCAACGCCGGCTTGGACAACTGGAGTTCCTGGGCCCACGAATGGTTCCGGACGAAGACCGTCAGCACGCCGTTTCGGACCTTGCCCGGGGCCGTCATATTGCTCAGGAGGGGGCCGACGATTTCCTCCCAGGACCGAAGAAGACGCACCTGGATAGCGGCGGCGGGCAGACGAAGCGTGTCGACGAGGACCGCCTCCAGGATCGCCGA
>JBAUKK010000001.1:0-6002 GCA_049577645.1 Candidatus Deferrimicrobiaceae bacterium | reverse complement strand
GGCCGCGGCCCCGCTCAGGAAGAGGACGTAGACCAAAAGGGAAAGAACGACGACGGGGAGCATGGTCTCCGCGAGGTGGCGAAGGGCGTAATACACCGCGGCGTACCCGCCGGGGACGGGGGGCGTGAGGTACAGGTAATGGAAGAGGAACAGGAGCAGCGTTCCCAACCCGGAAAAGGCAAACCAGAAAAGAAGAAACCGTTCCCAGAACGAACGGCCCGTGGCAGGGTCACTCCTGCCCCCCCTCCACGGGCTCACGGTGCGATCCTCCCGATCTTCTCCTTGAGCGCTTCCCATCGCTTTTCGAACTCCAACTGCGACAGGTCGGACGTCCGCATCGCTTTCGCCTCCCCCCGGACTTCCCCGATGAGGGCAAGGGTATGGGATCGGACCTCATCGATTTCCGCCCCGAAATTGACGAGCTCCTTGAAGCCCCGGACATTCGACGGGGAAGAGAGGTCCCCCTTCTCCGCAGCCTCGAAAGCCTCTGTCAGCCGGGATATCCCCAGACCTATCCCGCGCACGTACCACAGGAACGCGAGAGACCCTCCCGCGAAAACGAGGGCGAACAGGGCAAGAAGCCGCCGGACCAGGATATCGCTTACGATCCGGAAGGGGGACGAGAACCCGAAATGGCCGCTGGCGGAAGCGTCCCCGAGGGCCTGCCGGATGTCACGGAACAGGAGAAGCCCTACCAGCGCCCCGGCGGCGAGGACGACGGCGATGATGAGAATCGCGGCCCCTCCCTGGAACTTCGGATTGACCAGTTTGGTCCGTCGTCGAAACCGGAAGTGGGGATTTCGCCTCATCGTTTTCCGTGGCACTCCTCGCACAGCGGCACGAACCCCCGAACCGGGTCGGACTTCCTCGCAAAGTAAGTACGGTAGACAGGTTTCGTGCCTGCCGGGGCGCCCGGGTTCGCCGCCTTCTGGGAAGCAAACGCCCGGGTCGAGGAAAGGAACGGCCCATGCGCATTGTGGCAGGTGAGGCAGACGATTTTCCCCTCGCTGTCCGTCGGGAGGTCGGTCGGCACTCTCATGATGCGGCGTTGCCCGTCCCCGGGCCGGATGCCGCTCGGATGGGTTATTCCCAGTCCCTCGAGCGAGTGGCAATCCAGGCAGAACGTGTCCGTGCCCGGGAGAAGCCGGCCCGGCTTCCGCTCGGGCTTGAGATAGCTGTGGCACCGCGGGCAGCTTGCGGGATTCCGGAAATGGGAATGGGGATCGGCCGAGGGGTCCAAGAACCCTTCCCCGTTCGCTGGGAAAACGGGGAACAGCGACAGGGACAGGACCAGCGCGAGGAGGAGTTTTCCTTTTGTCCTTCCCCCCATCTCCTTGACGACCTCCCGGCCCTTCATGCGGTCCCGACTCTCCTTCTACCCCATTTTCCGGAGGAATCCAACCGGCTTGTCCCTACAGTACCCGGACAGGCATGATGATCATCGGCAGCCCGTGGAAGACGAGTTTTCTCTGCGCGAGAAACGCCGTCTGGTTGTGAAGCACCCGGTTGATGAAGCTTTCCTCCTCGAAGACAAGCTGGCCGGCGAAAAACGTGATATTGGGAAAATCGTTTGCGATTTCCGGCGCCAGCCGGTCGACCACCGTAATGACGTCCGTTCCGACTTCATAACGCGCTTCGGCGTAGTAGCCATGCCCCTTGGCGAACTCCACGTATTGCTGGAGCTGGCGTTTCAGATCCTCTCCGAGATTTTCGATCTCCTCGACTCCCTTGAACGTGCTGGAATCGATCACTCCGGCGGAGAGAAAGACGAAGTTCCGGAACATTCCCGGGAACGACCGGACCACGGAGAAAAAGACGTGCATGCCCATTCCGTTGTAGCCCGACACCATGATGGCGGCGGTCGGACCGTCCTTTCGGAGAACCGGCTCCTGTTCGGAAGGCACCGTCACGGAGGGAAGTCCCGTCAGAAGTTCGTCCAGCCTCCGCATGTGCCCTTCCACACTCCGGTAATGCCGCCGGATCAGGAAAGAAAGTGCGATGAAGGTCCCGGTGATCAGCAGGGTCAACCATCCGCCTTCCGGGAACTTGATCAAAACCGTCGCGGTCAGGATCGATGCGGTCAGGAGAACCCCGACTCCGTTCATCCCGAGCCCGGATTTCCAATCCATCGCCGTTCTGCGTTCTCTCAGCCAGTGGACGCACATCCCGAACTGGTCGACGGTAAAGGTGAGGAACACGTTGATCGAGTACATGATGACGAGGTACTTCACGGAGCCGCCGGTGATGAACAGCATCACGATGGCCATCATCCCCATGAAATAGATCCCGTACTTGGTCACCAGCCGGTCGGACAGGTGCGCGAACCGGTGGGGCATGTAGGAGTCGACCGCCATGCTCGAGAGGACCTGCGGCCCCCCGAGGAAACCCGTCTGGGCGGCGACGAACAGGAGGGTCGCCTCCGTAACCAGCACGAACGCCACGATCACGCTTTTGGTCCGGCCCTCCCAGATGTTGCCTACGATCCCTTCGATCAGGGAGGCGTTGAGCGTTTTCCCGGGGATGTGTTCCACCCCGTTGAGCATGTACCCCAGAATGATCCCGCCGGCGACGAACGAGAGCGAGAGGGCCATGTACAGGAGAGCCTTCTTCCCTGTTTTTACGCGGGGTTCTCGAAGCGTCCCCATGGCGTTGCAGACCGCCTCGATCCCCGTGTACGTTCCGGCCCCCATCGAATAGGCCCGCAGGAGAAGCACGCCCACTCCGAACAACCCCAACTCCGCCACGGCGTCGGACATGTCCCTCGACACGGAAGTGGTCACGGCGGGAAGTTCGGGCAGGTGTCTCAGGACCGAATAGAGAACGAGCGGGACGTGGCAGAAGATGAACGCCAGGAAAATGGGGGTGAGGACCGTTACCGACTCCTTGATCCCCCTCAGGTTGAGCACGATAAGCAGGATGATGACGAACGCAATGGACGAGAACTTGTAGGCCTGCCAGCCAAGCGGGAGGAAGCTGAATACCGCGTCGACTCCTGCCGCCACGGAGATGGTCACGGTCAGGACGTAATCGATGACCAGTGCCGAGCCGGAGACGACCCCCGCCCTCTCCCCGAGCAGCTTGGCGGCGAGGATGTACCCTCCCCCTCCCATGGGAAATTTCTCGATGATCCGGGCGTAGCTCCCGGAGATGACGAAAACGGTGATGACCGTGGCGATCGCAATGAAGATCGCCAGGGAGGTGTGCCGCCCGAGGGCGAGGAACGCCTCCTCCGGGCCGTAGGCGGAGGAGGATATTCCGTCCGCCCCGAGGCCGACCCACGCGAAAAAGGCGATCAGGGAGATCCGGTGGAAGAGTTTCGGGTCGAACAGGTCGCGGGGGGCCCCCAGGAGGAACCGCTTGGCGCGCTGAAGAAAGGATGCTATTCCCATAGCGGTTGGCGCCACCCCCCTCCAATCGACAAAGCCTAATGATATTCGGACCGGATTCCCTCGTCAAACCATCAATAAAACAAAAGAGGCCCGCGGCCTCCTTTTAAAAAAAAATAGGGGGCCGTTGTCCTTGCGGCCCCCGATCCGGTTGGGGTTGACTGACTCCCTACCATCCTTTGATGATGGTATCGGCCAACCGGCCTCGAAACTTCAGGAGAAATGTCACGGAGGAAAAGAAAGCGTTCCCGGTCCGGAATCCCCCATGGAGTAAAGCAACACGACGAGGTTGTGGAGTCTCTCCTCCTGATCGTTCACGAAGTTTCGGAAAAAGGCCGCGCGCTCGAACCCCATCTTTTCGAAGGCCCGTATGGCGGCCTGTTGCTCCTCGATCACCTCCGCCATGAGATAGTGCAGGGCGGCCTTTTCCCCCAGGTGCCGCATTTCCCGGAGCATCGCCGTCCCGAGGCCCCGTTGACGGAAATCCGGCGCGATCTGGATCCGGACCGTCCCGACGCGCTGCTTCCAGCCGTTCCGGTTCCGGTGAAGGGTCGCATCCCCCACCACCCGTTCCTCCTCGAGGGCAAGAACGGGCAGCACCGAATCGTAATCGAGATGTTGCGCCCACCGTTCGACCACTTCCTTGCGGGTTACGTCCTCCCGGAAGTACATCTTGTCCTCCGGAGGGATACGGCGGAGGAAATCCCAGAGCCGGTCCACGTCCTCCCGCACCATCGGGCGGAGGGTGAACCGCGTTCCGTCGCGCAGGGTGATTTCCCTGGGGTATCGTTCGAGCGTTATCATCGGTTTCCTCCCCGGGTTCCGGTGCCGGTCACCACTCTTCCTTGAACGGCACTTCCACCGCGTCGTACCATTTCGCAAATTCCATGGGGTCGTGGGGGGGCAGACCCTCCCCGTGCAGGAGGTCGTCGATCGCGGTGTGTGCGTAGGAAAGGGCGTGGTCCAGGAACCGGAGGGCGTCCGAAGACCCCGTATCGGGATCCCCCGCCGCAAGCGCCTCGATCGCCTTGGCGAGATCCCGCCGCGCCGCGGGCCGATCCTTCGTTTCGAGAACCTCGCCGATCGCCTTCAGGTGCCGCTCGATCTGATGGCAGGCCCGCCGGACATCGACCGTCGTGGAGTCCATCTTCCTCCACTTTCCGAAATAAATCCGGTCGTGAGCCGCCCGCAAGGAATGGTATCCCCGTCCCCGGTAAGGGCACACTTCCTTTCCGTCCGAGTCCTTTACCGCCTCGTGGGAATCATAGACAAGTTCCGCCCCGCAGGAGGGGCAGGTCATCCGGGAAACGGGCATGGCAGAATTATAGCCCAATCGGGGCGGACCGTAGTACAAGGCTTAGCAGGGAGGGGACACTCCTCATGGGCGGGGACACTCCTCCAACCATACGACCGACAATCTCGAGGAATGTCCCCCGACGACCTCGAGGAGTGTCCCCGGTGACATCGAACGCGGAAGGAGGGAGACCGATGAGCACGTTGACCGTCGAACGGCAGGGGGGCGTGGCAACGATGAGGATGAACCGGCCCGACCGGATGAACGCGTACGATTTCGAAATGGGGAAGGAGCTGCAAGGCGCCGTTTCGTCCCTGGGCAACGACCCGGGCGTCCGCTGCATCGTGTTCACCGGGTCCGGAAAGGCCTTCTCGGCCGGCGGCAACGTGGGGATGATGGAATCCTTCCGGGCGGAGGCCGACGCGAACTTCCTGGAGCTCGCGGTCCGGCTGCACGCCTTCATCGCGTCCCTCAGGCGAGTCCCCAAGCCCGTCCTTTCGGCGGTCAACGGCGTCGCGGCGGGAGCGGGGTTCGCCATGGCGCTGGCCGGCGATCTCGTGGTCGCCGCAAAGTCGGCCCGCTTCACCCTCGCCTACCAGAACATCGGGCTCTCCCCGGACGGCGGGGCCACCTTTTTCCTCGCCCGGGCCGTCGGGACCCAGCGGGCGATGGAACTCACCCTGACCGGCAGGACGCTCGCCGCGGAAGAGGCGGCCGCGTGGGGACTCGTCCAGCGGGTCCTGCCCGACGACTCGTTCGAAGCCGGGACGGCGGAACTGGCGGAGCGCATCGCCTCCGGCCCCACCCTCGCCTTCGCGAGGGCGAAGGAGCTGTACAACCGGGCGCTGTGCCAGCCGCTGGAAGCGCAGCTCGAGGACGAGCGCCAGCTAATCGCCGCGTCCGCCCGGACCGGGGACTTCCGCGAGGGAGTGCGGGCGTTTCTCGAGAAGCGTCCGCCCGCCTTCCGGGGGGAGTAGTGCCGCGTCTCGAGGACACCCCTTTCCGCAGCCCCTTGACCCGCCCGCATAGGTATGTCAGCATACCCATATGGGCAGGCCGCTGACCGCCAGACAACGCAGGGTTCTCACGTTCCTGCGGGAGTTCGTCCTCTCCCGCTCCTTCGCCCCTACCGCGAGAGAAGTGGCGGACCGTTTCGGGATCGCCGAGAAAAACGCCTTTTATTACATGGGGTTACTTGAGAGGAAGGGGTACATCCGCCGCCACCGGAAATCCCCCCGCCGGATCGAGTTTCTCGGGGAGGCGGCGCTTCCGGTCCCCCTGCGCGTCCCGGTGCTGGGACGGGTGCCCGCCGGAAGTCCCCG